>RFTJ01000004.1 GCA_009923495.1 Actinomycetota bacterium | reverse complement strand
GAACGTGGCAAAGCGATCGGCACTTGGGCTGCGGCTGTTGGTGGGGCAGTGGCTCTCGGGCCAATCATTGGCGGCCTACTGCTAGAGAATCCTTCGTGGACTAATGGTTTAACTGGAAACGATTGGGGATCTGTCTTCCTAATAAATGTGCCGATTGTGATTCTGGGCATCATAGGCATCGTGCGAGTAGTTCCAGAAACTAAGAACCCAACTCCACAACGACTGGACATTCCGGGATTGCTAATTTCAATCTCTGGCTTAGTGGCTTTGGTTTACGGAATTATCCATGCCGGTGTCATCCATACTTTTGCAGACAAAACTGTTATTGGTCCATTCACATTGGGTCTAGGCTTACTTGCCTTATTCATCTACTTAGAAAAACGCAGCGACCATAAATCTTTTGATGTCACCTTGTTCGCAAATCGCCCATACGCCGTGAGTTTAGTTGCTGTTAGCCTTGCATTTTTCGCATTGAGTGGAATAACTTTCACCTTGCCGTTTTACCTGCAGGTAATTCGTGACTACAGCACACTCAGTGCCGGCTTGGCGTTCGTGCCATTCGCACTTGGTCAAATTGTGGCTGCGCCACGAAGTTCAAAGATGGTCGCCAAATTCGGCAATCGAAATGTAATGACTTTCGGCCTAATTCTTGTCGGACTTGCGTTAGTGGGCATGACGCAACTTCGCGAAAACACACCGATTTGGGCTGCCTTAATAGCTTTCTTCTGTTTTGGCGCGGGCATGGGAAATGTCATTGCGCCCGCATCAACGGTCATGCAAAATGCCCTGCCGATGAGTCGGGCCGGTTCAGGATCTGCAGTGCAGAACACAGTGCGACAGGTTTTTGGTGCACTTGGTGTTGCCACACTTGGAACTATCTTGGCGACCACTTATGCGAGTAAAGTTGCGCCAACTCTCAACTCGATCCCGAACCTTCCAGCTCAGGCTAAAGATGCTGTCTTAACTACTGTTTCTGCTGTGCCAAAAACTCTTGCTATCGCACAGAGCAACGGTCTACCTGCTGACAAAGCGGCGGCATTTAAGTCACAGGCATTTGCTGCCTTCACTGATGCCTCACATCGCGTGGCAACTATTTCTGCGGTAATTGTTTTAATTGTTGCAGTAATCGTCGCAACACAGCTACCAAAAGAAATGGGAAAGAGTGTTGAAGCAGACACATCTGCTGCACAAACAGTGACTGACTAGTTTTGGGTGTTGAGTACTCAGCTTTAATTAAACGGTGGTCGTTCATCTAATTTGATCGAAAGTCGACCAGCCGTGCGCCAAGTTCTCGCCAATAAATCTTTGTCGTCTTCGGTAATCAGATTGCCCATAACGCGCAAAGCTAATTTCATTAGTGTGCGCGAGCGCATTCCAATTGGTCCAGCTGCTGGCAATAAACCTGGAACTGTCAGAATTCCAGCAAGTCGGCGCGCAATTGAAAATGCGTAGCCATAGTGATTACGAAGTTCAGCTGGCCACGCAGCGGAAAAATCCGTTTCCGAATCAAGCATTTGGGCTGCCAATCGGCCAGTTTCGAGGCCATAATCAATACCTTCACCGTTTAATGGATTAACACAGCCAGCTGCATCACCAACAAACATGTAGTTCCGACCAGCAACTCCAGAAACTGCCCCACCCATTGGCAATAGTGCTGACCAAGGCGCCTTAATGTCCCCATGTAACTTCCAGGCTTCACGCTGCTGGTCAGTGTATTGCGAAAGCAATGCGCGAAGGTTTATGTCCGCCGGACGTTTATTGGTTGCCAAAGTACCGACGCCAACATTTACTTCGCCCGATCCGAGAGGAAAGATCCAACCATAGCCCGAGAGGATTTCGTTCTCGGAGTTACGAAGTTCTAGGTGTGATGAAATCCATGGATCATCGCTACGTTCGCTATCTATGTAACCTCGAGCGGCCACACCATAAGCAGTGTCGCGGTGCCACTGACGATTAAGTTTTCGACCTAATTGCGATTTTGCGCCATCGGCAATTATTATCTGATTTGCATTTATCTGTATCGTTTCATCACCTGATTTTGCAATTACGGTCTTCAAGATTCCAGAGTCAAGGACCACATCGGAGGCTGAAGTTTGTTCGCGAAGTTGTGCGCCAGCGTCCTTAGCCACTGCCAAAATAGTGTTATCTAAAATCATGCGAGGAGCTGCTCCGCCGTAATTAGGCAAAGAGCCGCCAGGCCACGGAAGCAAAAGTTCTTGGCCAAACCCAGCAGCTCGCAGACCTAGATTCCGAGCCCGTCCCGATAGCCAACTGCCCAAGCCGAGTGCTGAAAGTTCGGCAATCGCTCGCGGAGTGAGCCCATCGCCACAGGGTTTATCTCGGGGAAACTTTGCTGAATCAATAATCAGCACTTCGCGACCAGATCTTGCGGCCCAAGTTGCCGCAGAAGACCCTGCAGGCCCAGCGCCAACCACAAGAACATCGGTTTGAATAACAGTCACTGCTCAATTCTGGCTTACCGTAAGCATTAGTGCACATCACGGTTCGATAACCGTGACAGAACATTGTCAATCATTCACCTGCAACCGCAAAATGGCTCTACCATTTTCTTACAGCAACAAGATTGTGAGTGTGTTATGCGCATGCAAACCCGCCTAAGCCTGGCGGCTACAGGAGTGATTGCTATTGTGGCAATCTCTATCGGTAGTGCATCTGTGATTAACCACTACAACGCAGGAGTGAAGAGTATTGATGGCCAGCTACAGAGCGCGATCAGTACTGTAACTGCCTCAGAGCGCGACCCGATTACCGCTGTGTTGGAGTACACGAACTATAGCCAAATTCCACTTTCGGTTAGCTATGTTTCTGCTGATGGGCAAGTTGCCGCACTTAGTGGAAATCGCAACCTCATTACAACATCTCCATCAACCAAATTTTTAAAGAGTTCTAGCAGTCAAGCGCAAGACCTTGTTGCTACTGAACATCTAAGGGTTAAGTCACTTTACATTGGTGATAAAGAGTACTTGATTTTTGTAAGTTCACTAGAGCCAGTAATTGCTGAGCGTTCCACTGAAATCCGGATTCTGATAATTGCCGTAGTTATCTTTGTTTCAATTGGCGTGTTAATCCTGAGCATGTTTATTCACAGTGACATCAGCAAGTTGCAAAGACTTATTCAGAGTGCAACAGAAATCGCCAAAGGTGAAACCGAGATATCACTTCCAGCACCAACTGGAAAATCGGAAGTTGATGAATTGACTACCGCCCTGGACACAATGATTGGTACTCTGCAGCGAACGGTGGAAGCTGAGCGTGCGGTGCAAAAGTCGATGCAGAACTTTTTGGGAGATGCATCTCACGAACTCAGAACCCCGCTCACAGTAATTAAGAGTTACGTTGAACTCATTAGTCCTGGAAATAAATTGTCGCCTGAGCAGACCGACCGCGCTCATACTCGGGTTAAGTCTCAGATTGAGCGAATGGAATCACTCATTGGTGACTTGCTCTTGTTAGCCGAATTAGGGGAACGGAAAGAACATCCAAAAGGGACAGTTAACCTGTCAATTGCCGTTCAGCAAGGTATCGATGATTTATACACTCTGCAGCCTTCTCGAAAAATCGAATTTGAAGTTCAGCCGAATGTTCAAATTTTTGCTTCACAACACTTGGTTGATCAACTATTAGCTAATACTTTTTCCAACATTGAACGTCACACCCCAGCCGATTCGCCTGTTGAAATCAGTCTGATTAGTAACGGTGAAACTGCGACTCTGACGATTGAAGATGCTGGTGTTGGCTTGCCCAGTGATGTCTACCAGCACGGCATAACACATTTTCAAAGATTTGACCCGTCCCGTTCTCGGGAAACCGGTGGCAGCGGTTTGGGGATGAGCATTATGGCTGCAATTGTTGAAGAAAATGGGGGAAACATTGAACTTTTCCCAAGTAAATTTAGCGGTTTGGGTACCCGATTCACCTTCCCTGTTCCAGTAAACAATTCCGCTGAGTTTGCCGACGGACCGCAACTTTCAGTTGCCAAATCCCTATTAGACGGAACCGAAAAGCCGATCGCCAGCATCTCCTAGACCCGGGACTATGTAGCCTTTTGAATTCAAATGGGAATCTAGTCCTGCAGCGACCAGAGATATCTCGCTGCTGCGACCAGTAAATGCCTGCTCTAATGCACTTATGCCTTCAGGAGAAGCCAATAAGCAAACCGCGGTTACTTGGCTAGCACCTCGATGGAGCATAAGTTCAATTGACGCAATAAGTGTTCCACCGGTCGCTAGCATCGGATCGAGGATAAAAACTTGTCGACCGGCTAGGTCTTTTGGAATTCGGTCTGCATAAATTGTTGACTGTAGCGTCTCTTCGTCTCGCATCATTCCCAAGAAGCCAACTTCAGCCGTTGGCATTAGATGCATCATTCCGCCTAACATTCCAAGGCCGGCGCGCAAAATGGGTACCACTAATGGAGCGTCGCCACTCAATTTCACCCCATCAGCAGTAGCCACCGGGGTTTGCACTTGGATCGCCTCTACTGCAATATTCTTCGTTGCTTCATAGGCAAGTAAAGTCACTAACTCATCAGTAAGCGCTCTAAATGTTGCTGAGTCGGTTGCTTGTGACCTCAAGGTTGTTAACTTGTGTGACACAAGTGGATGTTGAGTTATCAGAATCTGCACGATTTACACAGTACGCGAGTTAATTTAAAAATTCTTGGCATCTTCCGCAGTTTTTCACCATAAATCCCTAAACTTTGAACTGTGGCACCAATTGGTGCCCAGTCTCAATTGGGAGGAGTCCTGGATGAAAAAGGGACTAAAGCTCGTTTCAATCCTCACGGCTGCACTTCTAGTGCTTGCTGGATGTTCAAATAAAGAAAGCGCACAGGCTGCCTGTGCACCGAAAGAAACTGGATCATCAAGTGTAAAAGTTGGTTTGGCTTATGACACTGGCGGCAAAGGTGACGGCTCATTTAATGACGCTGCATGTGCTGGTCTGTTGAAGGCACAGAATGATCTTGGTGTAGGTGTCAAAGAATTGACCGCCGGCGCCACCGAAACCGACGCTACTCGCGAAGCACGTCTGCGTCAGCTAGCTGATGGTGGTTACAATCCAGTCATCGCAGTTGGCTTTGCTTACAGCGCTGCTCTCGGCGTTGTCGCGAAAGAATTTCCCAATGTTTCATTTGCAATCGTCGATTCGGTTGTTGATGGAGAGAACATTGGAAGCCTAATCTTCGCTGCCGAACAGGGTTCTTACCTCGTTGGCGTAATTGCTGCTAAAGCTAGCAAAGATGGGCACATTGGCTTCATTGGTGGACAAGAAATTCCACTAATTAAGGCTTTCGAAGCTGGATACATCCAAGGTGCTAAGTCAGTCAATCCAGACATTATGATCGAATCAAAATATCTGGGAACTGCACAAGACTTCACTGCGTGGAATGTGCCAGAGAAAGCTAAGACAGTAACCGAAGGCATGTTAAGCAAGGGCGTTGATGTTGCATACGCAGCGGCTGGTGGTTCAGGTCTTGGCATGATTCAGGCTATGCACGCTGCTGGCGAAGGGCACTGGGCAATCGGTGTCGATTCTGATCAGTACAACGTGCCTGCATACAAGGACTACAAGGATTCGATTTTGACTTCGATGACAAAGCGAGTCGATGTAGCGGTTTACGACGTAATCAAGGGCGTTGTTGATGGATCTCCACTAACTGGAATCCAAAACTTCGACCTCGCTCGTGAAGGCGTTGGCTACGCAACTTCTAATTCAGCTGTAGATGCCTACAAGTCTGATGCAGATACTGCAAAGGCTGCAATCATTGCTGGAACCATTAAGGTCGCTAGCAAATAAAGTCAGTTACTCCGGTTCAGGGCTCAAGCATTTTTTGCTTGAGCCCTGAGTTTTTGTAGGTAATTGAGCGTAAGTTAGGAATGTGCCAAAACAAATAAAGGTGAAGTTAAGTAAATGACTGAAGCAGCCAATGCGATTACCTTGACTGGTATCTGGAAACGGTTTCCAGGTGTCGTAGCTAACAGTGATGTGAACCTAGCGATTAAAGCCGGAACCATTCACGCAGTTGTTGGCGAAAATGGCGCGGGCAAGTCCACCTTAATGAAAATTCTCTACGGGATGCAGAAACCCGATCAAGGCACAATCAAAATACGCGGAGAAATTACTCAATTTAATTCCCCTGCTGAAGCGATTGCCACTGGTATCGGTATGGTTCATCAGCATTTTATGCTGGCCGAAAATTTTACCGCGTTAGAAAACATAATCTTGGGTGATGAGCCCCGCTCTGGATTAAATCTGGATTTAAACTCAGCGAAATTGAGACTCACTGATCTCGCTAACAGATATGGGCTTGAGGTCCCATTTGACAGATATGTTTCGGACCTAGGAGTCGGTCTACGTCAACGACTTGAGATTCTCAAAGTTCTCTTCCGGGGTGCCAACATTCTGATTCTTGATGAGCCCACTGCGGTACTAGTTCCACAGGAAGTCGATGAACTTTTCTCCGCACTTCGCGATCTTCGGTCTGAGGGAATTACAACTATTTTCATCAGTCATAAATTAGATGAAGTTTTGGCCATTGCAGACTCGATAACTGTGATGCGAGCTGGAACTACCGTGACAACTGTTAATCCGTTACAAGAAGCAACTACCCCTGAGACGCTTGCTGAGTTAATGGTGGGTAGTGAACTACCCTCACCACAAACGAATCAGGATACGGTCACTGATCGGGTTGTGCTTTATGTGGAAAATCTGACTTTAAGCAGTGGCACCGGTAAAAATATTCTTGATGGCATCTCTCTTGGAATTCATGCGGGTGAAATTTTGGGAATTGCCGGTATTGAAGGCAATGGACAAGCCGAATTAGTTGATGCGTTACTAGGTATTAACTCAGCAGTCGGAAAAATTGAATACCTCGGTGTAGACATTTCAGGTTGGAAAACCCGCAAGCGACGTGAAGGTGGCATTGCGTTTATCCCAGAGGACAGAAGCCGTCAAGGACTCTTACTCGAAGCACCGCTTTGGGAAAACCGGATGCTCGGGCATCAAACCGAAAGGCCAAACGCTAAAAAATTCCTGCTCGATCCTGTTGGCGCTAAGAGTGATACGAGCCGTATCGTGGCTGAATATGATGTGCGCACGCCGAACATAGAAGTCGCTGCCAGCGCCCTCTCGGGCGGCAATCAACAAAAACTAATTGTCGGTCGTGAAATGTCTGGAAATCCAAAACTACTCATCGCGGCGCATCCAACTCGCGGAGTTGATGTCGGTGCCCAGGCTGCCATTTGGGAGCACATTCGAACTGCTAGAGCCAATGGACTGGCCGTACTTCTAATATCCGCAGATCTTGATGAACTCATTGGACTGAGTGACAAAATTGCGGTGTTACTCCGCGGAAGAATCGTCGCCCAAGTTGACCCAAGCACCATTACGCCAATTTCGCTCGGCAGTGCAATGACTGGAGTAAGTTCGTGAGAACCATGAGTGTAAAGCGTATTGGTGACACGTTGCTGGCTCCGATTTTGGCCCTAATCATTGCACTTATTGTTACCAGTGTTATTTTGCTTGCCTTCGGTGCAGACATTGCTGAAGTATTTGGTGCGATGTGGTCCTATGGCACTCGCCCGAATTCAATTGTTCTCATCCTGAATCTAGCAACCGCTTACTATTTGAGCGCTGTGGCTGTCGCTATTGGCTTCAAGATGAATCTTTTTAACATCGGCGTAAATGGTCAATACCTTCTTGGTGCAATGGTGGCAGCAGCAGTAGCTGGCCAGCTTTCACTGCCGGGAATTATCTCCCTTCCAATCACAATTCTTGTTGCCATGTTGGTGGGCGCAGGCTGGGCTGGCATCGCAGCGTGGCTAAAAGTTTCTCGTGGTGTTAGTGAAGTGATTTCTACAATCATGCTCAACTTCATTGCCTTAGGAATCATCAGTTACACGATTATCCGAACTGGAATCGGAAAAGACATTGCAGTAAATGTTCGTGGCACTAAATTAATTCCAGAATCTGGGTGGATGCCTGGTTTCAAAATACCGGGCGCGGCAAATGAAGTTTATGGATTCACATTGGTAGCAGTGGCAATCGGAGTTGGCTACTGGTTTTTACTTAACCGAACAACCTTTGGGTTCGACCTTCGCGCCTCAGGAATGTCGCCTTCGGCAGCAAGTGCTAGTGGTGTGAACAGTAGACGAATGACGGTTTACACAATGCTTATCTCGGGCGCAATTGCCGGGCTAGTCGCCTTGCCAGATTTGCTCGGCGATAGCCACACCTATACTTTGAACTTTCCCTCTGGATTTGGTTTCACTGGCATCGCGATTGCCTTGATTGGTCGTAACAACCCAATGGGCATTGCATTTGGGGCTCTGCTTTGGGGATTTCTTGATACCACCAGTGCACAACTTGATTTGATCGGAGTACCTCAAGAAATAGTTACTATCTTGCAGGGTGTCACCGTTTTAGCTGTGGTGATTGCTTATGAAATCGCACGCCGAAACAAAATCAGAGAGCAGCAGCAAGAAGTTGGTCGCGCACTCACAGAAAAGTCGAACATCTTATGAACAAGAGATTGCTTCCAAGAGTTTTGCTGCTGATAAGTGGCGCGATAATGCTGCTTTCAATAACGCGCGTCCTTACCGGCGCTAACGACTTGACCAGCACTGGAACTATGTCGGCTGCCTTTGGCCTTGCGGTGCCAATTGGACTGGCTGGTCTTGGCGGACTGTGGTCCGAACGCGCTGGAGTCGCCAACATCGGACTTGAGGGCATGATGATTCTAGGCACCTTTGGCGCAGGATTGGCTGGATGGCAATACGGTGTTTGGGCTGGACTCATCACGGCCATAATCTTTGGCGCAGTCGGTGGTCTACTTTTTGGCCTTGCCACTGTCACTTTTGGCGTTGATCAAATTGTTGCTGGTACCGCGATTAACATTCTGGGTCTCGGTCTAACTCAGTTTCTCGCCAAACTACTTTTCACTACTGCTCCTGGCGGCGGGGCCACCCAGTCACCGCCGATTTTTGGAATGTTACCTGCGATTTCGATTCCTGTGATTTCAGATCCGCTCACTTCGCTACAGGAAAAAAGCTGGTTCTTAGTTAGTGATGTTGCGGGAGTAGTTTCCGGTTTGTTCTACCAACTTTCATTACTCACCATCATCACGGTCATTTTGTTCATGTTGACCAAGTGGATCCTTTGGCACACAGCCTTTGGTCTGCGACTGCGCAGCGCTGGTGAAAATCCGTGGGCTGCAGAATCACTCGGCATAAAAGTAAACCTTTACAAGTATTTTGCGGTGACAATGTCAGGAGGCCTAGCTGGTTTAGCGGGCGCATATCTAGCAATTGTGGCCACCGGCGTCTACCGCGGTGGTCAAACTGCTGGGCGCGGCTACATCGGTTTGGCAACTATGATCTTTGGAAACTGGCGGCCGGGTGGAACTGCAGTTGGAGCTACAGTCTTTGGTTACATCGATACGCTGCAACTTAGAGATGACGCCAACATTCGAGGCTTAGTCCTATTTGGTTCTCTTCTTATCCTCTCTCTAGCAGGATTTATCTTCAAATCTGGGCGACGAAATACTGCTCTAGCTTTTTTGATTCTCGGCGTGGTGCTGGGGATGGCATTTCTCAGCACAAGTGTGTTCCCGCCTGAAGTCGCCCAGATCGCTCCATATCTGACGACTCTGATCGTGCTCGCAACAGCTGCACAAAGATTGCGGCCGCCGTCTGCTGATGGCATTCCATATCGCAAGGGAGATCACTCATGAACATTGATTGGGATGACTTACGAGCTCATGCCCGCGTTGCCATGAAGCAGGCGTATGCTCCATATTCACAATTCCCAGTTGGCGTGGCTGGCTTGGTTTCTGATGGGCGAATCGTCAGTGGCTGCAATGTAGAAAATGCCTCGTACGGAGTCGGACTGTGTGCTGAATGTGGTTTGGCTTCAGAATTGATTCGAAGCGGTGGTGGTCGGCTTTTGGCTGTTGCCTGCGTGGACAAAGCAGGAACTGTTCTCATGCCCTGCGGTAGATGCAGGCAGATTCTTTGGGAACATGGTGGCCCTGACTGCCTAGTTGATTCCCCAAGTGGGCCAGTGCCACTAAGCGAGTTGCTCCCTGAGGCGTTCGGGCCAAACGACTTAAGTTCACGGTCCTAGACATGACCATCGAACCTTTTTCGGCTGTTGATTTGATTGCCCAAAAGCGCGATCAAGGACAGCTCACCAAATCAGAAATCGACTGGTTTATCGGCGCCTACCTTCGCGATGTAGTTGCTGATGAACAAATGTCCGCTATGTTGATGGCAATTTTGTTGAATGGAATGGCGAGTGAAGAGATATCAAATCTGACCAATGCTTACATTGAATCTGGCAACAAGATGGACTGGTCTGAATTAACCAAGATCACGGCCGACAAACATTCAACTGGTGGAGTTGGCGACAAAATCACTCTGCCACTAGTTTGCGTAGCAGCTGCTTGTGGTCTTATGGTGCCGCAGCTATCCGGCCGAGGTCTTGGTCATACAGGTGGAACTTTGGACAAGCTTGAATCCATTCCAGGCTGGCAAGCAAACCTCAATCAGGCTCAAATGCTCGAAGTAATGCAGGCGGCGGGAGCGGTAATTTGTGCAGCCAATGAATCATTAGCCCCTGCAGACCGCCGCATTTATGCCCTTAGAGACGTCACGGCCACGGTCGAATCTATCCCGCTAATCGCAGCATCAATCATGAGCAAAAAGATTGCTGAGGGAACAAGCTCGTTGGTGCTTGATGTAAAAGTGGGCTCAGGCGCATTCATGAAATCGGCTGATCGCGCTCGCGAACTGGCTAAGACTATGGTCGACATTGGCAATTCTGCTGGTGTTAAAACTTCAGCATTGCTAACAGCCATGGATGTTCCATTGGGCCACAGCGCTGGCAATGCATTGGAAGTTAAAGAAACTTTGGAAGTTCTTGCTGGTGGTGGTCCCGCTGATGTTATTGAGCTAACAATTGCCCTGGCGCGCGAGATGTTTGCCACAGCTGGAGTCATTCCCGAAAAGGACCCAGAAACTTCACTTCAAGATGGCAGTGCCATGGATGTTTGGCGCACGATGATTACCGCGCAAGGCGGGCAAGTAGATGCACCATTGCCCCAAGCAAGGTATTCACATACCGTCAAAGCGGACAAATCTGGATATCTGACTAATCTTGATGCGCTTGCCGTCGGAACTGCTGCTTGGCTACTAGGTGCTGGCCGGGCGCGGAAGGAAGACCAAGTACAGGCGGGAGCCGGAGTCACATGGCATGCCATTCCAGGTCAGCAGGTTGTAGAAGGGCAGGAACTCTTTGGCTTACACACTGACGATGAATCTCGACTCCCACAGGCGCTAGGTGCATTAGCCGATGGTTTTGCAATCGGGACGAAAGAGGAGATCCAACCAAGATTGCCGCTGATCATAGAGCGAGTGAGCTAAACCTGGCACTGAATTGAGAACTTAACGAATTTCTTGCTAGATAAAACTAGTAACCATCAGTTGTGGTAGCGCCCGCCAGAACCGCTCGAGTGCTCGATAGGCCTAGGCGCGTAGCGCCAGCGGCGATCAGTTCCAGCGCAAACTCAGCGGTTCGGATACCTCCACTAGCTTTGATACCAAGCTTGCCACCAACTGTCTGCTGCATAATTTTGATAGCGCGTAGTTCTACGCCGCCGGCTGGGTGAAATCCAGTTGAAGTCTTAACGAAATCCGCTCCCGCGCGCTGAGCCGCCAGACAGGACTGTTCAATCTGCTCATCAGAAAGTGCTGCAGTTTCTAAAATCACTTTCAGCACCGCATCAGGGATCATCATACGCACTGCTGAAATGTCGGCTTCCACTGCGGACCAATCTTGGCTCACTGCCCGACCTACATCAATCACCATGTCTACTTCGTCTGCACCTTGCTGGACTGCCAAAGTTGCTTCCATAGCTTTAATGCTGGATTGATGTTTTCCACTTGGGAATCCACAAACAGTTGCCACCTTAATTTGACCATGCAACTGTGCTTTAGCAATCTCTACAAATGTAGGTGAAACACACACCGAATATGTTCCGAGCTGTAATGCCTCAGCACACAATTCCATAATGTCGGTATTTGTGGCTTCAGGCTTTAATAATGTGTGATCCACATATTTTGCTAACTCTAATGAGTTCATCTCTAATCTCCTGTTAACAGCGGGCGAACTGATTTGGCCAATTCAGAAAGCGCCTTCTGGTTAGTAGCCCTGGCAAAGGTTAAGTTCGAATTGACACAGGCAACTTCAAGATAGCACTTAATTTTTGGCTCAGTTCCACTTGGTCGAATTATTATTCGTGCCCAAGAAATATCACCAGTGGGTGCAAGTTCAAAAATTAATCCGTCGGTTGCTGGGAGATGTTCGCCAAGTACAAGATCCTCAAATTTCGCGATAATGAAACCGCCAATTTTTGTAGGCTGAAGTTCTCGCAACTTAGTCATCACGGCAGTCACATTACTTATCTCGGTTACGCGAATTGAGATTTGATCTGTGTCATGAAGGCCATGGTTGTGCGCAATCTCATCCAAGACTTCCCAAATCGATTGCTCGTTACCTTTCAAGTATGCAATTAACTCCAAAAACATAACTGCTGCCGAGATACCATCTTTATCGCCAACCGCACTTGGGTCTACGCAGTAGCCAAGGGCCTCTTCATAGCCATATATCAGATTTGGCACCCTGGATACCCATTTGAAGCCGGTTAAAGTGGCGGAAAAGTTAATGTGCGCTGACTTTGCAATTGCAGCTAGTTGCGTGCTGGAAACAATCGAATTTGCAAAAGTCCCTTCAAGTTTTCTGCCGAGTAATGAATTGCGTTTAATAATCCACCAACCAAGCAGAACACCAACCTGGTCGCCGCGCAGTTGCACCCACTTGCCTGCTGAATTTGGAATTACGATTGCGAGTCGATCTGCATCGGGATCATTTGCAACAATTACTTCCGCAGAACTTGCACCGGCTAAGTCCAGCGCTAAATCTAAAGCACCAGGCTCCTCGGGATTTGGGAAATCAACAGTTGGAAAATCAGGATTTGGATCTTGTTGTGCTTGCACACTGATTGGCAAACTAAAACCCGCTTCGGTTAGGACATCTGCAAAAGTGCGCCAACCGACACCGTGCATCGCCGTATATACACAGTGAATAGACTCGATGTTGGCCCTGGGGACAGGTCCATCAGTGATGATTGCTGAATTTCGTTGCACATATTTATCTAAAACTTCATCGCTTACGAAGCTAAATCCATCAATGAGTTTTAAGTTTCTTACATCAGAAACTGCGCTAATTTGCTCCGCAATTAGTTTGTCTGTTGGGGAAACGATCTGCCTGCCATCGCCCAAATAAACTTTGTAACCGTTGTCTTGGGCTGGATTGTGGCTTGCCGTAACCATGATGCCTGCACTAGCCATAAGTTCTCGAACGGAAAAGGCAAGTACTGGCGTTGGAATCACCGATGAAAATACCTGCACCTTAAAGTTCATGCCTACTAATACCTTGGCGCTATCTATGGCAAAAACATCGCTGTTGTGTCGACCGTCGTACCCAATCACAATTGACTTGCCATTTTCCCCTTGATTAATTAAAAACTGCCCTAAGCCGGCGGCAGCACGCATTACAGTTACTCGATTCATGCGGTTCGGCCCTGGCCCTAATTTCCCGCGCAAGCCGGCGGTACCAAATTGCAGATCAGCGGAGAACGAATCCCGTAATTCTGCACAAGCGATTGGGTCAGTTTTCGCTGAAGCAATTAATGTTTGTAGTTGCAACCGGGTGTTCTGGTCGGGGTCCTGTGCTAGCCAATCTTGTGCTTGGGCTAGTAGCTCGTGCAGTTCCACGTCACTACTTACGCTTGATCTGCAGGTTCGCTGCCAGCACTAACTCGTTGAATTGTCTTATGTGACTGACGCGCTACAACAACGAGAACTCCGATAACCAAGAAAACCGAAGTAGCGGAGTGACTCAAAATAGAACTTGAGGCAAAAGAGAAAATCAGCAACATGAAAAGGGCTCCGGCGCCGAAGATGAGCATCCTTGATTTACCCGCTACATCAGGCTGCCGCCATTCCTGCGGCAAATGTAGTGCCCACAATGCTGTAGCCACGGTAGTGGAAATTCCCAGGGCCAATCCGGCTACCAAATCGGTAACCCAGTGTGTGTTGCGTAACCAACTACAGGCAAGGGTGAAAATACAGACCGCAGTAGTAACTAGGGTGATTGGCACAGCCAGCCTGCGATGCTTCGGTCGGGCTGAATATGCTGCCATCACCAAAAGCGTCGAAGCGGCAGCGACATTAGCCGCATGTCCTGACGGGAATGCCCCCAGTTCCCAGACATAATGTGCATAGCTCATCAACGAGCCATCACCAGTGAATGCGGCGTAATCAAAGGCTTCGGGGCCAGAACTGCGGGGGTATCCTCGAGCTATTATTAATTTAAAGAACCCAGTAACTGCGTTTGTAAAAATTAGAGCTGAAACAGTAACAATAACTGGCATTAAATCTTTGCGGCGCCAAGAAATTATTGAACCAAACACGATCGCAAATGGATAAACGAATCTGCGCTGTCCGGGCATCTCGACCTGGGACAACAGATGATCGAGCCACGGCTTTGTTTTCCATATCCGGGTGGTTAGAGACACGTCGAGACTGTGCGTCACCCCGGTAATTACAAGGAGCAGGATTAGCAGGTAAACGCCAAATGAGATTAGTCCAGGAATTGCAAGAGACCTGCGCTCAGCCTCAGTGAGGTGCAATAACTTGGATCGCGACATAAAACTATTCTCTCGCACCTTGAGCTCCATTAGCGAGCCGTACTCGGGATTTTGCAATCGAATTAGCAAATAAAAGCGGCCGCTGCTACCGAACTTTTTCGGATAATTCGTTCTCAAGAAAATGCAAATCGCGGACTCCACTTACAAGTCCGCGGTTTGCTTGCGCAATTATTTAACTGCTACAGATACGGCTTTGCTGACCTTCAGTACAGTGGAATTACCATTGTTGCTTGCGGTCAACTTGCAAGTACCCTTCTTCAAGCCAGTGAGCTTTGTAACACCACGCGAAGTCACAAGTTTACAAATAGTTTTTGTCGAGGTGCTCCAGCGAACGGGGAGGTTCTTGCTTGTTTTAGCTGGCAGTGAAATCGATTTACCTTTGGCTACTGAACTTGGCTTAACTGCAGCTACAGTTTGCGCGATTCCCCAAGTTAGGGTGTTGTAGCCATTAGTTGCCGTTACTGCGGGGTCTTCGCTAACGAAGCCATCGTAGGTAACCAAAATAGTCTGTACCGATTTCTTGGTGGACTTTGCAACCACGGTAACCCGACCCTGTGAATCAGCAGTTGCCGATACAGTCTTGAACCCATAGATGTCTGTATCAATTGCAGCAGTGCTCGGGGTCACTAACGCGCCACCTTCATCAGTTGTGATAGTTACGGAAGCACCGGGAACTGGGGCTCCGGCATTGTCTCGAATTGTATAGACAAGGGTCTTATTTGTTCCTGGTGTAACAATCGCATCTGCTGGCTGGCCAATCTCGCCCAATCCATTCGGGAAATTGGGCCATAAAACGTCAATTGCTTCGTGGTTATCCAAATTTGATGCACCTGCGCCGGTAGCTTTACCGTTTAACGGATTTACTTGATAGGTCGAAAATGACGGACTAAGTACACTTTGCAGCAGTAGGGAGCCCGATGGCAAGTCAAGTAGATTAGCGGGCTTTCCTGCTGGTGAGATTGGATTCAAGTTTGTGAGTTCAAAAGTGACTTGACCTTTATCGTCTGTGGTCTGTTCCAATACAGTCTGGCCTTCGCCACACCACTGATCAGCAGCACAATCAACCGGAATCGGCTCAATCAGGGCAAGAGCTCCTAAATATTTATTTAGGAATCGGGTCTTAGCTTTGCTGTAGGCGGCATTGACTGCTAGATACACCTTGGTACCCGCAGCCACTGGCTTACATTCGGAGTCCAAAGCTTGATACTTTACAGCTACCGTACTTCGTAGCGGGAAATAGTGAGTGCCAACCAATGTTCCTGGATCTAGATACTGCCAAACCCCATCGTAGCCAGTTGGCGTCCAGTTGATGTTTGCCATTGGTGCCAAGAGGCGAATAGTTGGCGTTCCTGGCGCGCAAGTTACGCTGCCGTCTGTAGGAGGGGGGGATTCAGCTGTTGGAGCTGGTTGCAGGCCGACATCAGATAAAGTTCCGCCATTTATGGAGACATTATCAAGGTAAAAAACCTGGTCATTCGGCGCTACTGGGGCCGGCGTGAAGTTCTTGTCATCCGTGAAATTTGGGAAGACAGCTACAAGGTTGAAGGCAACATTTGCCGACCAGCCAACTGCAGTAGACATGTCAAATGAAAGCGAATTCCAACCAATACTTGCTGCTTTGGTAAGTACTACGAAATCCCCGTTGGCAGTCTCAAGTTTGACCTGGACCGGTGAAGCAATAGGTGCGTAATAGTCGAAACTGATTGTTGGGTTTGCCTCGGTGGTGTAGCGAAAAGAATTAGCACCTTTTATCAATTTGAGGCCGGAATACTGCTCGCCACCTTTTGATTTGGTGAACTTAGCACCTTTGCCAGAATGTCCGCCAGCCGTCGGGACATTCGCAATCTCAACAGCCGCTCCTTGAAATGCGCCTAGTCCAGAATCACTCGAAACTGTGTTAGCTCCATTTTCATCGGCAGCTTCAAAACTCAAGAAAACTTTGTATGGACTTGCCGTCGGCGTTGGATCTGGAGTTGGGCCACCTGTTTGGACATCGGAAATTGTTCCGCCATTTACTGAAAAATTGTCGACGTAATAAATTTGACCGTTATTATCCGCTGCTGTGACGCCTGATAATGGTTGGTCGGCACCGAAGTTTGGAATTAACGAGACGCGGTTATAGCCAGCAGTTCCTGACCAGTTCTTGGCGCCTGTGGACATATCAAAAGTGAGGGCATTCCATCCTGGCACCGCTCTAACAACCTTGAATGCATCTCGCGCCCGATTACCAACAACCTCTAACTTCAGCTCAACGGGAGTATCTGTTGCTGACGGAGAATAGTAATCCAGCGTGATCACGGGTTTAGCCGTGCTCGTAAAGCTGGTTGCTGTTCCGCCATCAAATGCGGTAAATCCGCTCCAAGCATAGGCGCTCTTAGCTTTTAGAAAAGAGAGTGCTTGACCTGCATTAGGCGAGGGTGGAGTTGTGGAAATAGCGGTTGTTGCTCCTGGGTACCACGAGCCCAATAAATGACCTGGGGCAGATGCTTTGCCTACTTCAGCACCTAGCGCATCATCTGATTCAAAACTCAGAAACATTGGTGTAGCGGTGCCGACTGCTTGTGCTGGCATAACAATATTTCCCAAAAGCAGCAAGCCTGAAGTGATTAGTACCACAAATCGAAAGGGCTTGATTGAAACCATTGTGCGAATGTCCTTTCAGGGACGGCGAAGGTAAATCAAAACTGGCTTGGTCGCCTGGCCAAAATCAGATTTTCGTAACACATGCCGCACAACATGTTGTAGTACCTACTGTAATACCCAGAATTTAATCGGGAAACCGCTTTCACGCTTATTTCCTGTGATTAAAGGAATATTCCCAGAATTACCGACTCGTACACAAGATTGGGCTGGGCGTCTAGGAAAAGCAGTTTGGGCTGATCCAACACCTTTCGATGCTGGATCAGCCCAAAGCTGATGTGCTAATTACTTAGCAATTTAGCGTGCTGTTGCACTCTTAGCAGTTGATACAGTTCCTGCACCAACACTGTTGACTGCGCGAACCTTGACTGAAACAGTCGTGCTCTTGCTTGCCGTGATGTTGGTTACACCCGCAGCTGCGTCAGTCCAAGTAGCACCATCGTTGGTGGTGTACTGGTACTTCGTAACTGGAGAGTTGGAAGTGTTAGCAGTTGCGCTCAGAGCAGTGATGTTAAGCACTACCTTGCCCGTTGCTGCGGTAACCGTGAAGGTTGGGGCAACAGTAATCGTGCGAACAGTCTTGACTGTTGCAGATGGGCTGTCGGCACCATTGCTTCCCTTAACAGTTACATTGAAAGGTGCGTAACTAGCCGATAGGCCAGTAATAACAACTCTCGATGCAGCCCGCTGCGATGCATTCAACTTAATCCAGTCAGTGCCACCATTTAGTGAGTAGGAGTAACTGGTAAGTGGAGTACCGCCATTAGAAGCAATTGGGATACCGGTGTAGGCAATTGTCAACGTAGTTCCTGAGTAAGAAACAGTTGTCAATGTTGGTGCCTTGGTAGGTGCAGTTGCAGTTGCAGTTACCTTCGTGGTTGAAGCCGCTCCTGCGCCGATTGCGTTAACTGCACGCATCTTTACTGAGTAGCTCTTGCCAGTCTCAAGGTTGTACAAGAAGAGAACGTTACCCTTCTTGGCCCTGATCTCAGCTGCATCGGTGTAAGTTGCCGAGTCGTACGTTGCGTCAAACCAAGTTAGCCCACCATCTAGTGAGTACTGGTAAGCAGCTTCGGTTGCACCAGAGTCCACAGTGCTTGGGATAAATGGAATCCAAAGCGCATCGACACCCTTAGTTGGTGCTGCTGGCATCGTTGGGGCATTTGGCACCCTCGGTGCAACTGAACTTGGGGCTACCTTGCCAGAAGCAGCTGTTGCTGCACCCTTGCCCGCTGAGTTAATTGCCTTAACTGAAGCAGTGTAACCAGTGACTGAAGGGACGTTAACCGCCAATGAAGTTGCAGAGGCTGAAGCGGTAGCTACAACAGCTGCACCAGTGGTTGGGGTCAAAGTAACTTCGTAGCCGGTGTTTGCTGCACCATCTTCAGTTGCTGCATTCCACTTAACAGTGATCTGCTTTGTACCTGAGCGCTGTGCGGTTACCTGATATGGAGCCGCAGGAACGCCCTGACTGCTTGGCTTGTTGACCACGTGTACCCAAACACGATCGTAGTTAGCTACGGCGGTGTTTAGTGGTGACACAGATGGGCTGAACTGAACCTCTGTTGCGGTGCCTGGATTACGAGAATTATCCCAGTAATTCATGGTGCTTGGCGCTGTCGGACGGTTCTCGCCACTGGTGTTGGTGTTCGTCAAAACAAACGTTGCAATACCACTAGCATTTGTTGTCGCAGTCAATGAACCAGAGAAGTCTGCACCATTAGAAATAATGCTCTTTGCCAAGGTAATTGTGCGACCGGCACCAACTGGGGTGCCACCTTCAGCTACCTGATAGCGAAGAACTAACTTGTTTTCAGCGGTTACAAACTTGACCATTGAACGGTTTGAAGGACTATCAGTCCACCATGATGACTTGTCTGACATGCCAACTGTGGTTCCTTCGACAAGACGAATTGTGGTCTTGGCAGGAACTGAGTAGGTAGCAGTAGATACTACGTGTCCCCACAAACGATCGCGGTTACAAGCTGTTGCATTTCCTGCGTCATAGCACTCGGTGTGACGGTCTGAACCAGAGATGTATGGAATGAATTCAAAGGCAACAGTTGCTGTTTCTGAAAGGCTCCAAACATTGCTATTCTGACGTGGCCATTCTGCATTCGAGTTTGAGGTTGCATTGGTGAATGTGAAAGTCACCTTACCGTCAGCATCAGTTGTCTTGGTGCGATCACCAGTTGTCGCAGCATCTGCGTCACCTGACGAAGCCAAGGTCACCTGAGCACCACTTACTGCATTGCCAGCAGTGTCTTTAACGGTGTAGTGGAATGTCCAAGTACCACCAGCTGGCAAGTACTTCACGATATTACGTGAACCATTGCCTTCGCCTTCCCACCAATCGTTACCCTTGCTGTAAACAGCTGAAGGACCGAGATCTGCTGAATCTAGCTTGATGCTGGCCACAGTAGGCGCTGGGGCAGCGGTGCTAGTTGCAGTTGGCGATGGGCTTGGAGCGGTGTAAACCTCGTCATTGAAAATGATGTTGTCAATGTAGAAGATGTCTCCACCATCGGCCTGACCGGCTGATCCATAGCCAAAGCCTGGCATCAAGATCAGGTGATTGTATGCCTTGGTAGCTGGAGTCCAAGTGCTCGCCTGGTATGGACCAGATGCGAAGTCTGCAGTTACGGTTGACCAACCTGGAACAGCGTTGACAAACTTTGTCACACCATTCTGGTCGCCACCGACCTGCAATTTAACTAGAACGTTACGGTCTGAACTTTGTGCATTGTAAACATCAAAGGTGATCTTTGAATGAGTTGCATCTGTAACTAGTCCATGGCCGTTAGAGACTGAGAAGCCACTGTAGCCTTCTGGACCCTTAACGAACTTAAGAGCGTTTCCACCATTTGGTGTTGGTGCGGTATCAATGCCAACGCTTGATACTGGGCCGCTCCAGGTGTTCCAACTGTCAAAAGTACCAGTGGCATCTAGTGCATCGCCATCTGAGTAATTAAGCACTGTTGGAACAGCTACTGCTGCATCGGCATGGGCTGCGGTTGAAACACCTACAGTCATACCTGTTGCCGCGAGTGCGACAAACATGATTGGCGCGATGATTTTACGCATCGCACTCCAAGTTGCTTTCATAAGAAAGGATCCTTCCAATAAGGGTTAATTGAAAGTGATCTGAAGGTCGCAACGTGTACGCAAAGATGAATACCCCATTGGATACATCAAACCACTTGGAGTGCGCACACACATCCTTCATGAATAGTAGGCACTAAATAGGGATGTCCGCAATAGAAAATCACAAAAAATTTACTAAATTTTTCCGAGCAAAAAGCCTGTCAAATAAGGGATATTGGCAAGTGGCCGGCAACTTTGGAGCCGCCGGCCACTTTCTAGGCGCAAATTTGCCTATTTCTAAGGCTTTGCAACGTATGTCTGGGAGAAGGAATACTTCCAGTTGCCAACGGAAATCGTCCAGACTGTTGGCCCTGGTTGGGTCGCCATGAATACCAAGTCTTGGTAATACGTGTAGCCAAAAGTGGTTGTTGCACTAAAACTCGTCGAACTCTTGAAGTCGACAAATGCATCAGCTTTTTGTGCGGCGGATGCCAAAGCACTGAGGCCACCATTTGTTGCCGTGATTTTTACTTCTGGTGCATAGATAAATTGACTACGCAAGTTCTTTAACCGAGTGATATTCAAAGCCGCGACAATTACATCATTCAGCGAGTTCCCTTCTGGATCCAAAGTCATAGCTGGATTTGGCGTTGCATTTGGATCAGCTAGGTTTGCGAAATAGTTGCCTTTGAAATTTGTAGCATTTGGTCCGCGATACGAAATCGGAAATTCTGCTCCACCCAATGGGCACTTGATACTGTTCGTGGTGTTTGGACAGCCGCCGGCAATCGTGATGTCCGATGCAAGTTGGAACCACATTTGATCTGCAACTTCATCAATTTCATTAGAAGTTACATAAACCACGAAACCTACAATTCCGCGAGTCTTCTTGTGCGGTGGATCGGGATTTACATCAACATGTGAGTTAATCTGAGCAACAGTATTTAGATTTTTG
The DNA here is from genome assembly GCA_009923495.1 of Actinomycetota bacterium. Lineage (NCBI taxonomy): Bacteria > Bacillati > Actinomycetota > Actinomycetota bacterium. The sequence goes on along the minus strand of RFTJ01000004.1, from coordinate 108,124 downwards.
GCGGAGAATGTTGCATAGCCCTGCGCATTAGTCCTAATAGTATTTGGATACTTGTTCCACTTTGCCGCACTTCCCTTGAGCGACATTGATAACGGTAAGTTAGGAATCGGGGTACCCCAGATATCTCGGACAAAGAACTTAAGTGCCACCGTAGCGCCAGGTGTATAAGTCTTTGCATACGCCTGCGCATAGTCGTAAGTCTGGCTGCCTTTGAACCAAGGTCGATTGGCTACGCTCCAGTCAAAAGTTTCATCTCTAAAATCAATTCCAGAGCATAGATAGATTGATGGGTTATCCATCTCGCATTGGCGACCTGTCGGGGTGCCAACCAGTTTGATAACTGGTCGCCAGCCTGCCTTTTGCCAAGTTACTACTTGAGGTCCAACAGATAATGTGGAGCGCACAGTTATCGGATTTGTCGTTTGGGCAATGTTGAAGTTCTTGGCTGGCGTATCAAACCAAGTGGTGCCACCATCGGTTGAATACTGATAAACGGTAGTTGCTGGTGCGCCGACAACTGGAACATACGAGATGTTGGTAACCGTCTTTTTAGTCAATGGCTTCTTTTTGATCACCACTTCCTTATCTACAACCGTGGGAGTAACCGTTCCAGTTTGGGTCAAAATGCTCACAACCAAACTGTCGAACTCGGTAGCAGTCTTGGTCAGAGTTACCGTAGCTTGCGCATTTCCTTCATCATCTGTTGTGGTGGTTACTAGGTTGTAATATGTCGGACCATCTGAAAAATTCCGAATTGCAGGGGTAGGCACAGCACTTGCACCTGGTACAGCAACGGAGTAGTTCATTGGTTCGCCGTCTCCGTCGTATCCCTGGAAAACAAAGGAAATTAACTTGTTTGCCTGACCAGCGCCACCGGTGTAGGTGCTGGTAAAAGAATTCCTATCGGTACGAACCCACGCTAAATGATGCTGAGTCTCTGAGTCGTAATCGATCTTGTCCGGCGAAAAGAGATCTCCTGGCTTTTCAACTTTCCATTCGCGATGCCAGTTTTCAAAAACGCCATTCTCGTTTCGGGCGTGCAGATTGCTCCACTTTAAGTCCGAAGCCCACGAAGGCACTGCCTTTGCTGGATTGACTAAGGAAGATAAAACTAAAGCAACTAATGCAGTTGCTATTGCAAGAAACTTTTTATTCATGGCGTGCGCTCATGTCCTCTCAATTTGTAGTCCAGCCCTAAAGAACTGAACCAACAATCGCGCGCACACACGATTACTTACAGCATAACTCGTCTGACCTATGCCTAGCATGCCCAGGAAATACCTAGACAAACCATTGAAATGCCTGTGAAACATCTCAAAATATCGTTCTTTATGTGGTTTCTCGAACCACCAGCGAGGTTTCCAAAAGTCTCGGCTTTGCATCTTCGCCATTTAGTTGCTCAATCATGAGCTCAGCGGCAGCTGCCCCAAGGCCAACAATGTCTTGGCGAATTGTGGTCAGTTGTGGTCGAGCGGTCTGAGCCACGATGCTGTCATCGAAGCCAACCAGTGCAATATCGTCTGGCACCCGAAGGCCACGATCATGAATTGCAGCCATAGCTCCGATTGCCATCAAGTCGTTGGCAGCAAATACAGCATCAATGTTTTCGTTGCGATCAAGCAGTAAGTTCATGGCGGCAAAACCGCTGTCATGCGTGTAATCGCCGTGAGCAATCATTGATGGAGGTACTTCACGGCCCAAGTTCATATGAACTTGTAAGAAGCCAGCCAGACGCTGTGCGCCAGCACTTGCCTCAACTTCGCCGGTGATTGTGGCGATGTGTTTATGCCCTCTATCTATCAAGTGCTGGGTTGCCTGCTTAGCTCCACCAACATTGTCGGTGTCTGCGTGTAAAAACTGCAGGTAAATATCTGGGGTACCGGCCATCACAACAGGTAGCCCTTCTTGTGCTAACTGAAAGACTATTTCTTCGTCATGCACCTGGAAGAAAATTGCTCCATCGACAGTTCCACTATCTAGATAATTTGGGACATTTCCTTCTTTTTTACTGCTTGAGCCCACGATGAGCAGGGTCTGCATATTGTTTTCCATGAGCACTCGGCTAACACCCGAAGTAACGGTTGCCCAGAACGGGTCAGCGAAAATTGACAAGTCATCGTCAATGATTACCGCAATCATGCCAGTGCGCCCAGTTGCTAATGCGCTAGCCGCGCGATTCTTTTTGTAGCCGAGTTTGGCAACTGTTTCTTGAACGCGTCTTGCACGCTCTGGATCGACCCGAACATCACCATTAAGCACCCGTGAAACCGTAGCTTCACTGACCCCAGCTTCGCGAGCAATCTGGGTGTAAGTGAGTTTATTCTGGGTTTTCATAGCCTAATTATGCCAAAGAAATTAGGGCTGGATTGCCATGCGTGCGCTGCTGTTTGATTACATCTTGGTAATACTTCGCACTATTTTTCAGGGTCCGCTCAAGAGTTTTGAAATCTACGTGCACTAGCCCAAATCGCTTTGCGTATCCTTCGGCCCATTCAAAGTTATCCATTAACGACCAAGCGAAGTACGAGGCCACTGGAACTCCATCGGCAATCGCATCCGCGACAGCAGTTAGGTGGGTTTCAAGGTAAGTGACTCGTCGCTCGTCAAAGACAATTCCATCCTCGTCCGGCTCTTCAGGGTAGGCGGCGCCATTTTCTGTAATGGCAATGTTGGTAACCATTGGCCAATCACGATTGATGCGCACTAATAGGTCATACAGACCAGTCGGGGTGATTGGCCAACCCATGTCGGTATGTGGCAGAGGAGCACTGCTATCAAAGTTCACAACGAATGGGAAGTGGCCAGATACTTTATTGGTGAATTGGTCGGGCTTAGGAGCGGAGATGAAATTATCTGAGTAATAATTCACCCCAATAAAATCAGTCTGGGTCTGAATTAACTCTGCATCTCCTGGCAGGAAAACTCTTCCTAGATTTTCACCGAGTTCAGCAACCACTTCACTTGGATACTGACCGTAATACATAGCATCTAACCACCATCGATTCAGGTGTCCGTCTAGCAGCGATTCGACTCTGCGCAACTCTGGGTTGCTTTCATCCGTCACCCGATAGTTAGACATGTTCAAAGCAATGCCTACCTTGAAATCTGGGTTTACAGACTTGATCGCCCGAAGCCCTTGGGCATGAGCAAGAGAGGTGTGATGAGCAGCAGCGATGCTTGCCGCTAGCTCAGTACGGCCCGGGGCATGAACTCCAGCTAAGTATCCAAGCCAGGTGAATACCCAAGGTTCATTCAAGGTAATCCAGTTGGTTACTCGGTCGCCAAATGCCTGCGCGCAAGCTGTTGCATAATCAGCAAAACTTTTCACTATCTCTCGATTGGCCCAACCGCCCTTATCTTCAAGTGCTTGCGGTAAATCCCAGTGGTAAAGGGTAACTATTGGTTCAATGTCATTGGCAAGTAATTCGTTTATCAAGTTGTTGTAGAAGGTAAAACCTCGTTCTTCGCGAACCTGATCACCATTTGGAAATAGGCGTGGCCAAGAGATGGAGAAGCGATAACTAGTTACACCAAGTTCTTTCATGATGGCGATGTCCTCGGGATAACGATGGTAGTGATCACAGGCAACATCGCCAGATTCAGCGTTAACAACTTTTCCTGGGGTAGCGCAGAACGTATCCCAAATACTTGGGCCACGACCATCAGCTGATGTCGCCCCTTCGATTTGGTAACTAGAGGTCGCTACACCCCAGTTAAAGTCTGCTGGAAATTTCATGGTTAACCCTTCACCGCTCCATCCATAACGCCGGTTACTAGGCGCCGACCGACGAAGACGAACAGAAGTAAGAGCGGGGCGGTGGCCATAAAGGAGCCAGCCATAACGATGTTGTAGTCCATGCCGTAGGCCTTAGTGTTCAACTGACTGATTGCCACCTGAAGTGTGAAACGATCTGGCTCTTGGAGAACTAGCAGTGGCATCAAATAATCGTTCCATGAAGCCAAGAAACTAAACAGCCCTAGGACAAATGCGCTTGGCAAAATGGCCGGCACAATCATGCTCCGATAGATGCGCGGGATTGAGGCTCCGTCAATGCTGGCGGCCTCGAGCAATTCGTTCGGAATCTGGGCATCAATAACTTGGCGCATCCAAAAGACACCAAAAGCCGTCACGAGCGCAGGAATAATCAAGGCTTTAAGTTCGTTAATCCAGTTCAATTTTGAAAGCAAAAGGAACATCGGAACAAGGCCAAGTTGACTTGGCATCATCATGGTGCCAATTATGAAAAGAATTAAAGCTTTCTTGCCACGGAATTGTAATTTCGCAAACGCAAAGCCAGCAATTGAGGAAAAGAAAACCTGCGCCGTGGCTACTGACAAACACACAATCAAGGTGTTCAGCATATTGCGACCAAATGGCACTACCTCAAATACTGCCTTGACTTCACGGAAGAAATTATTGCCCGGGATTACTGAGGGTGGGGTCTGTGCAATTACATCTGAGGTGCTCGATGCAACTACAAACATCCAATAGAAAGGGAAGAAGGATAAAAAGGCAACGATTAACAGCATGACGTAACTTACCGGAGACATGCGCTTGTGTCGGGAAGTCTTATTTCGTTTTACCTGACGGGCTGCTGGAGCCTGGGCATCAATTGCTAACTCTGCGCTACTCATTTTTTAGCATCCTCACTAGCGATTCGACGCGTCAGACCAAAATTGATAGCTGAAATAATCAGCACAATTACTGTGATACCGATGCCGATTGCCGCCGCATATCCATAGGCTGTGTACTCCTGAACGTTGCGGAATAAATACAAAGTCAATGTTGAGAATTGTCCGGCTGAACCACCGCTGAGATTTCCGCCAAAAGTTGCTGGTTCAGCAAACACCTGAAGTCCGCCGATAGTTCCAACAATGAGCATGAAGGTTATGGTGTTACGAAGTTGTGGCAAAGTCACATATCGGAATTGTTGCCATCTATTCGCACCATCTAGCGAAGCTGACTCGTAAAGATCATTTGGAATTGCATTCATTGAAGCCAAAAAAATTAGACTGTTGTAGCCGACCCAGCGCCAAGTGATCATTGTTGCAATCGCGATGTGTGATGCAAGAGTGCGTTCCTGCCAATCAATATTGGCAAAACCAAAAATGTGCAGTACATAATTAATCAAGCCATAGTCTCGGCCGAATAATTGGCCGAATACAACAGCAACGGCAACAACCGAAGTGATGTTTGGTACCAAAAATACGGTCTGCCAAAAAAGGCGAAATCGCAATCTTGGATTTCGCAAAATGCTAGCCAGTCCTAACGCCATTGCCATCTGGGGAATGGTGGAAAAGAACCAGATACTGAATGTGTTACGTGTTGACTGCCAGAAAATTGGATCCTGCCAGAGGTTTCGGAAGTTATCGAGACCAACAAAGTTCTGTGTTGAATCCAGTGGCTCCCACCTGAAGAACGCAAGATAAACAGAATACGCAATCGGTAGGAAGCCAAAAATTATGAACATCACAAAGAATGGTGAAATGAAAAGCTGAGACCACCAGTTCTCGGCGCGCTTTGTACTGTTGTTATTAGATCGTTTCCAAGGATTTGTTTGCTTTGGGGCGCGAGTTTTGCGACCTCTCTTCGAGCCGGTTACCGGCTCTTGAGTTAAAGATGCAGCACTCACGAAAGTTCTCCCCAATCCAAGAAATGTCTACGCTGATTAACGATTCAAAGCAGTCTTAATGTCATTCACCGCTTGACTCCAAGCCTGCGAAGTATTCTGCTTCTTAGCTTCGATTCGACCAAGCGCCTGTCCATAAATAGACATGATGGCTCGCTCTTTTGGTCCTTCGTAAATCGGCTTAAGCTTCAACGCGCCAGAAGCATAAATTTTTCCAATTGGTGCGTTTCGGAAGAACGGATCCTTGTAATTCTGAATAGCTGGCTTGTTGTAAAGGACCTTTGCCGATGGGAACAAACCGTATTCTTTAAATACGGTGAGCTGCTGCGCAGGTGCTAAGTACCAGGACATGAACTTCCAGGCTTCTGCCTTGTTAACAGCTGCTTTAGGAATCGTCAATTGGCTGCCACCGATGTTGCCACCGCCGCCAGGCACCTTTGCAACGTCCCATTTGCCTTTAGTCTTTGGCGCGTACTGCTTGATGTAATCAAGCTGCCATGCTGGCGCCAACAAGGTCGCGAAAGTACCCTTGTTCATGCCCGCGTACCAGTCACCTGTGTAAGGCGCAATGCGTGATCCGATTCCAGCAGTTAACGCCTTACCAGTTTGATTGAATGCGTTGCGTACCTGACGATTCTGATAGTCAACCTTGCCTGGTGCCTTGTAGAACTTTTGCGTACCTTGATTCAATACTGCTTGGAAAATTGTTCCAGATGAATCAATGAAGCAAGACTTGGTCTTTGACTTATCTACGCAACGCTTCATTTTTTTGTTGTAAGTTTTTCCAACCTCAATAAATTTGTCCCATGTTGGCCACAATTTGCCAACTGCATCGCGGTTGGTTGGCAATCCCGCTTGCTTGAAAAGATCAACTCGATAGGCAACTTCTAGGCCACCTACATCGGTAGGCAAGCCGATTACTTCGCCACCTTTGCCAGTTCCTTGTGCCCAGCGCCAGCCAACGTAGTTGCCTTTGATCTTGTTTGCGTTGTAAGGAGCTTTACGCAAATCAACAAAGTTTTTTGGGTAGTCGCGGAACAAGCCTGACCAAGATGTTTCAATCGCCGCAATGTCTGGCGTGCGGTGTGCCTGAAACGCAACGATGAGTGCCTGTGCAAGCTGATCAGGTCCGCCCTTATTCGTTGCAACGATTTTGATGTTTGGATGCAACTTCTCGTAACGAGCTTTCATCTTTGGCTCGATGACATTTCCAAACGTCCAAATGTTCAAAGTGATTTTCGGCGCAGCTTTCGCCGGCGCAGCTGCAATCGTGCCAAACAGCAGTGCCGTGGCTACAAAGAGGAATGAAATTTTGGCCACGAAGTTGCGCTGTGCCATGTTATGCTCCTAAAAAGTCTCAAATAGGGCTCCCGATCAAACGCTGTGCGACGGTCAACCGAGAGCCCCACAACCTACCTCGTAGGTTTGAGTTTCCGTGAAAGCGGTTACGAAAGCGATTTCACGGTATGCTGAACCTAACCCGCTTATCCCCCCATTGCAACTGATTTAACCTTTCATAACGAAATTGTTACAATTCAAATGTGTGGTGGTTAGGGTAGTCGGGAAAACCAATAATGCAGTCGTAATTTTCATCTTGTGCGGGTAGATAATTCGGTGCTTATGCTTACTGAATCACAATGAAAGGTTTTACCTTGATGAAGTCTCCCCGCCGCTCCGTAATTGGCGCAATCGCGATTGTGGTTGCCTTGCCTTTGCTAATTGCCCCGAGTGTTAATTCAGCTGCAGCGACTTCCGGTAAAACTGCTGCAGTTAAATCGAGCTACAAACTCCTTTGGAAAGAGGAGTTCAATGGCAAGACTCGTGCTTGGCCCAATGAGAACATTTGGAATTACGACATTGGAAACAATGGCGGCTGGGGAAATAACGAGAACGAGTACTACACCATGTCTAATGCGCGAACAGATTGTGGTGCGATAACGAAAACTGTCAAAGGAAAGAAGAAAACTGTTTGCACTGGAAACGGATCACTAGTCATCACAGCAAACAAGATTCCGCCTGACAGCATTGAAGCTGATAGTTGTGCTAATTGCTCATTCTTCAGCGCACGTTTGAACACTCAGGGCAAATTAGGTTTCAAATATGGTCGAATCGAAGCTCGGATCAAGATGCCCAAAGGTGATGGCACATGGCCAGCATTGTGGCTCCTAGGTAAAAACATCAACAGAGTGAACTGGCCGACCTGCGGTGAAATCGACATTGTTGAAGTTGGCACTGATCCATACGTTGCCAATAGCACAATTCACGGGCCGGTTAACTTTGGCGCTGGCGGCATTACTAATGGCGGTAAGCAAGTTGATTCACCGCTGTATGAGGGTTATCACGTGTTCCGAATGGATTGGTTCCCAACAAAGTTTGTGTTCTACCTAGATGGCGTACCGCATTACACCTTGACCCGATCTGAAGTAACTGGCGCGGCTTATAACGGAAGATGGGTTTACGACCAAGAATTCTTCCTAATCTTGAACTTGGCCATGGGTGGAAACTATGTAGGTGGCACTCCAGATCCGATGTTGAAGTCAGCTCAAATGAAGGTGGACTACATTCGCTACTTCCAGATCAAGCAGGGCAGCAAGACGTTCGGCAAGTTGTACCGCTACTAAATTATTCATTCACTTGCCTGATTAATTTATGAGCGATAGTAAAGACGATGCACTGAATCTGTCCCTACTTTGGGGACAAGAATTTGACGGTCCAACTGGAGTACGTCCAGATTCCGATAACTATTGGAACTACGACATCGGAACTGGTTCAGATGGCTGGGGCAATCAAGAGCACGAGTACTACACCGATCAAAATGCAACTTTTGATGGTTCGGGCAACCTAGTTATTCGGGCAGAGCGACTTTCTGATGGTGACCCACTTGCAAGCGGTGATCCTCGGGTTGAATTTTATAGTTCGCGATTAAACACCAAGGACAAGGTGCACTTTAAGTACGGTCGAATTGAGGCAAGGATTAAAATGCCTAACGGCCAAGGCAGTTGGCCAGCGTTTTGGATGCTGGGAGCAAGGATTGCAGAGGTTGGCTGGCCTGCGTGCGGGGAGATCGACATCATCGAAGTTGGCGACATTAAGAATGAGGTTGTTGCCAGCTTGCACGGTCCCGGTTACTTTGGTGATAATCCACTTACTAATCGAGTGCTAGTTGAAGACACCTTGACTGATGAGTTTCATACTTACGCAATAAATTGGTTGCCCGGGGAAATTGAGTGGTTTGTTGATGGGCAGTCAATTTCAAAAAAATCAAAACTAGATGCCCAGGGCTATGGAAGTGAATGGGTTTTTGATCAACCATTTTTCATTCTGATAAATCTGGCGATGGGTGGGGTTTTCGTTCCTAACGGCATTGATCCAAAGTTACTCAGCGCTGAACTTTCAATCGATTACATTCGGCATTACTCAATTGATGGAATTGGCGAAGTTAATCTATGCGGTGCGCGAGAGGGGACTTGAACCCCTACACCCTTGCGGGCACTGGCACCTGAAGCCAGCGCGTCTGCCAATTCCGCCACTCGCGCGTACCTGCGAAACGCTACCACCCAGGCATAAATGTGAGCAAAGTTGCCGTATCAGTACCCAGATAACTTAAACATTGCCAAGTAACATGGATATGTACAGATGCCTAGGTCTTGGGGGTGCGATATGGGTTTGTTGGACTCCCTTGAGGCTCGGCTAGACAAACTGGTAAACGGCTCGTTTTCTAAAGCCTTCAAAGCTGGGATTGAACCCACAGAATTAGGCGCGATGCTTCAGCAAGAGCTAGATGCCAAGGCTACTGAAATAGCCGGACGACTTACCGTGCCAAATATCTTCATCATCGACCTGGGGACTCAGGATTATCAACGCCTTGAAGCATATCTAATTCCGCTTGGAGTTGAGTTAGCCAAGTTAGCTACCGATTATTCAGCTGAGCAGAACTATGTGGCGCAATCAAATATGAACATCACCTTCCGCCATGATGCCAATTTGGGAACTGGGATGTTCCGAGTGAATAGCACAACCGGACTTGCTGCTGCGCCAAATGTGGACAGGGGTGCGCCAGTGATTTCCGTAGATATGGTCTCGGATTCTACGCCACCGTACTTAATCACTGTTTCTGGCGAAAAATTCTTGCTAACGCAATCGGTGACAAAAGTTGGTCGTGGCGACCAAGCAGAAATTAAAATTGATGATCCAGGAATAAGTCGACTGCACTGTGCAATTGTTTTGGGCTCTGAGACGATGGTTCGTGATTTGGGCTCAACAAATGGAACTATGGTCGATGGGAGAACCATTTCCGAAACAGTTCTTTTAGAAGGTTCAATCATAAAAATTGGAAGCACCACCTTAACGTTCTCGAGTAAATAAATGTCTGAAATAGTAGTCAGCCTGCTTCGAGTGGTCTTCTTATTGACCCTATGGTGGTTTGTTTGGCAAGTTGTTCGAATCGTGCGCAGCGATTTGCAAGCACCCCGTGACGCTAAACCATTAACACCTGCCAGAACTATTCGATTGCCAAATCCAAGGCCGGCGCTTAGAACTAAAAAGTCGTTCACCAATATTGTGATTACTGAGGGTCCATTAAGTGGAACGGTCGTTCCACTAGGCACTTCACCAATCCTGATCGGACGCGCGCCAGATGCGACGATTGTTTTAGATGATGACTTCGTTAGTAACCAACACACTCGTTTAGTGCCCAGGGAATCGCACTGGATTGTCGAAGATCTTGGTTCAACAAACGGGACCTGGATTGATCGAGATAAAGTTACAACTCCTACCGTGCTGATGCCCGGGGCAAAGTTACGAATTGGCCGCACTTGTTTGGAACTTAGTTCATGAGTGAACTATCTCTTCGTTTCGTGGGACGCTCTGAGATTGGAAAAGTCCGCAAGAACAATGAAGACAGTGGATACGCAGCAGCAAATCTGCTGGTCGTTGCTGATGGAATGGGTGGCCACTCTGCTGGGGAATTAGCTAGTGCTGCAACGGTGGCTGCAGTTGTCGCTGCCTGCGAGAGTTCTACCGAAGTTGCAGAACTGCTTGAGTTGCTCAGTGAAGCTGTTATCACTTCTGGTGAATACATTGCTGATGTCGTATCTAGCAATCGAGAACTCACCGGCATGGGAACAACGCTGACTGCAATCGGTATGCGTGGAGATCGAATTGCAATGGCACATGTCGGTGACTCGCGTGGTTACCTGATGCGCGATGGCGAACTCCAGCAAATAACTAAAGATCATACTTATGTGCAAACTTTGGTTGACTCCGGTGAGATTACTGCGCAGGAAGCAAGCACACACCCGCGTCGCAATTTACTGATGCGCGCAATCGATGGAATTCATGCCGTAGAGCCAGATCTGTCAGTTCGCGAAGCTCGCTTAGGTGATCGTCTGATGTTATGTAGTGACGGACTATGTGGCATGGTATCCGACGAAGTAATTTCGCAGGCAATGTTGCTTAGCGATCCAACACAAACCGTTACTGAACTCATAGATAGTGCGATGGAAGCCGGCGGGCCAGACAACATAACGGTGATCGTTGCTGATGTTGTGGTTAGCGGACCAAAAGTAGATCCGGTGCTAATCGGTGCGGCAATAGAAAATGAAACTCAGGTACGACTGCCAGCAATAGAGTTTCCCGAGGAACTTCCTGAATCGAATAGTTCGCTTGCAGTTGATAAAAATATTCAAGCCCGCAAACGAAATTGGCTTAAACCGGTTATTGCGACCTTGCTAACCAGTCTTGGAGTTTTCATATCTGCGACATGGTGGCTTGCTAACCAGTGGTATTTGGCTGAATACCAGCCAACAAAAGTGGTTGCGGTTTACCAAGGAATACCGACTGCAGGACTCTCGAGATTGATTGATGTTTCCGATTTACCAATCAGTGAATTGCCTAAGTTTGAGCAGCAGCAAATCTTGAATACTGTAGATGTGGCTACTTACTCTGAAGCACTTGACAGTTTGAAACGCCTAAAGACTCGCGCACTACTTTGCCAACAAGTTCCTGCTCCTGCTGGCTGTGGGGAAGTTACCAAATGACCCAAGTTCGCGCCCGAAAAATTTCGACGCGTCGCTCTGCTGAAGGTTCAGCTCTGGTGCTTGCTTGGCTAATCGGGGCTTTCGCTTGGGTGCTTGTTGACTTAGCGACCGATAACGATCCAACTTCAGCCATAGTTCCATTGTTGATCGTAGGTGGACTGCTGCTCATTGCACATGTGACTGTGCGGTGGCAGGCTCCGTACGCAGACCCAGTGATACTTCCAACTGTGGCCATGTTAAACCTTTTAGGTTTGGCAATGATTCATCGGTTGGATGTAGCAAACCAACGCCTGGCAGAAGTTAAAGGCACAAAAAGTCCAACTCCAGATGTGTATCTGCAGATAACTTGGCTGGCTGTTGGCTTGTTGCTTTTTTGTTCGGTGCTTTGGCTTGTAGGGGACCATAGAAGACTGCAGAAACTTACTTTTACCTGTGGTGTTGCCGGAGTGGTTTTACTTTTCTTACCGCTGATTCCTGGCTTAGGTGTTGAGATCAATGGCGCTCGACTATGGATTAACCTTGCTATTTTCACCATTCAACCAGGCGAAGTCGCAAAAATCCTGCTTACTATTTTCTTTGCCGGATTTCTGGTAACTCGCCGACATTCGCTCGCCCTAATTAGTAGCAAGGTAATTGGGATTGGGCTTCCGCGACCTAAAGATGCCGGACCCCTTTTAGTTGTTTGGTTGGCCGCCTTATTGGTTTTGATTTTGGAACGCGATCTTGGTACCTCGCTACTAATTTTTGGGCTTTTCGTAGTCGTTCTCTATGTTTCTACAGGTAGACGTAGTTGGGTGATTCTGGGTGCGACTTTATTATCGGCGAGCAGTTTGCTTGCTTACCAGGCTTTCGGACATGTTCGAATCAGATTCAGTGTTTGGCTTGATCCTTTCAGTCAGAGCACCGATAACGGATACCAAATTGTTCAATCACTGTATGGATTCGCTAACGGTGGTGTTTTTGGAACTGGCTGGGGTCGCGGCTACCCACAACTAGTTCCCTTTGCAAAGACGGACTTTATTACTTCCGCGCTTGGTGAAGAACTAGGTTTGACTGGATTGATTGCAATAATTCTTCTTTACATTCTGTTAATTGAACGTGGGGCTCGGGCAGCAGTTGCTACTCGCGATCAATTCGGAAACCTATTGGCAATGGGCTTGACTGCCACAATTGGTTTGCAAACATTTATCGTCATCGGTGGAGTGACGCGGTTGATTCCGTTGACCGGCTTAACTACGCCATTTCTTTCATATGGAGGTTCTTCGCTGGTTGCCAACTACATATTGGTGGCCCTACTGCTGAGAATTTCTAATGCCGCCAGAAAACCTGAATCTTCTGATTTATCTGTTGTTGGGCTCGCACAATGACTCGGCAAATTAATCGGGTAACTCTTATTTTGATTTTTCTGATGCTTGCTTTAATTGCCAATCTGTCCTACATTCAATTCTTTAATTCCGGCGAGCTTCGAAACCGGCCAGGAAATCAGCGCGTGCTTTTGGCTGAGTATTCCAAACAGCGAGGTCCTATTCTGATTAACTCAGAGCCAGTTGCTCAATCAGTTGCCACTAATGATTCTTTGAAATATCTGCGAAGCTATAAAGATCCAAAAATATTTGCTCCGATCACCGGTTTTTACTCTCTCATTTACGGAGCAACTGGAATTGAGGCGCGAGAAAATGACGTACTCTCCGGAAGTGATAATCGATTTTTTGTAGATCGTCTGCAACAACTCTTCGCCAATCGGCAACCACAGGGCGGTGCAGTTGAGCTAACCATAAATCCGCAAGCACAAGCAGTTGCTATGAAGGCGCTTGGTAATCGAACTGGCGCAGTCGTCGCGATAAATCCAAGTACCGGCGAGATTTTGGCGCTGGCTAGTTCACCTTCTTATGATCCGAATCGGCTCTCGAGTCACGACACGCAAAAGATGCAGAACTACTACAACTTGTTGCTCAATAACTCCAAACAGCCCTTGCTCAATAGGCCGCTGGCCATGACTCTGCCACCTGGTTCGACTTTTAAATTAGTTACTGCGGCTGCCGCACTTGAATCAGGAAAGTTCAGCTCAAACTCGCAAATACCTGGGCCAGCAACAATCGCCCTGCCTGGTTCATCGCACCGACTGGGGAACTGGAACAAGAGTTCTTGCGGAGCTGGTGGCATGACTACGTTAGATAGTGCGCTTTCAATTTCGTGTAACACGGCATTTGCCTGGCTTGGAATGAAACTTGGCGAATCTGCCATTTCAGAGCAAGCCCGAAAGTTCGGATTTGGAACTTCATTTAATGTCCCAATGACGGTAGCAACGAGCAAATATCCAACCGGCATGGATGAAGCACAAACGGCAATGAGCTCCATTGGGCAATTTGATGTCCAGGCGACAGCACTGCAAATGGCAATGGTAAGTGCTGCGATTGGTAACGACGGACTAGTAATGACACCATTTTTGGTAAAGCAAGTACTGGGACCTAACCTTAAAGTTTTAGAAAGTACGCAGCCTACTGAATTTGGCAGAGCGATGAGCGTAGGTAATGCTCGGACCTTAGGAACAATGATGACCCATGTGGTCGACCGAGGAACCGGATCTAATGCGCGAATTTATGGAATCGCCGTGGGTGGAAAGACCGGCACTGCTGAGACCAGGCCTGGTACACCAGCCCACGCGTGGTTTGTCGGTGTCGCGCCGGCACAAAGTGCGCGAGTTGCTGTTGCAGTGGTACTGCAAAATGGTGGAGGCGCTACAGAAATCAGTGGAAATGGCCTAGCTGCTCCGATTGCCAAAGCCGTAATGGAAGCGATTTTGGGCAAGTAGTTAATCCAACATTGAGTGTGCGCTGTGCATGGCATTGCCTGATAGTGAACAATAGAAGCACAGACCTAAGTTTCTTGGGATAAGGGGAAGAAATCGATGCATATCACGCACCTAAATGATCGATATGAAGTTGGTCAGGTAATTGGTCGTGGCGGAATGGCCGAAGTGCACGAAGGCGTTGATACTCGGTTAAATCGTCGAGTCGCTATTAAAATTCTACGTCCAGACTTAGCAAGAGATCCACTTTTTCAAGATCGCTTTCGGCGTGAAGCACATGCCGCGGCCGGATTGAATCATCCAAACGTTGTCGCTGTTTACGATAGCGGTGAACAACAAGTTGAAGGCGTCTCTGTGCCATACATCGTTATGGAATACGTTGACGGCGTAACATTGCGCCACCTACTAACTAACGGTCCGCGCATTATGCCGGAGCGAAGCCTCGAGATAACCGCAGGAATTCTGGCTGCCCTCGATTACGCACATCGGCATGGAATTGTACATCGCGACATTAAGCCAGCAAATATCATGATTAATGCTCATGGCGATGCGAAGGTTATGGATTTTGGAATTGCCCGAGCCATTAGTGACATCGCAACTTCGACAACTTCTTCAAGTGCAGTGATGGGTACTGCCCAGTACCTCTCGCCTGAGCAGGCGCGGGGTGAAGTAGTTGATGCTAGAAGTGATATTTATGCGGCTGGCTGTGTAATGTATGAACTTCTGACAGGACGTCCGCCATTCACTGGTGAAACTGCGGTATCGATCGCATATCAACACGTCAACGAACTTGCTAAACCACCTTCACATGTGGATAGCGCAATCTCGACAACATTAGACGCCATTGTCCTTCACTCTTTGGCCAAACATCCATCTCAGCGTTATCAAACTGCGGCCGAGATGCGCTCCGATGTTGAACGAGCTATGGCTGGATTACCTATTGCTGTGGCAGTTGCTGCAGCTGAAGTGGTAAATGTTCCTACAGTTGCAATACCACTTGCCGACACTGCAGTGCTACCTCGGGTCAATGAGGTGGTTACTGCACCTAAATCACCTGCTCAGCCAAAGAGGGGTAGATGGGTTGCATTTGGCTTACTTGCCGCACTAGCAATAGGTGCCATGGTTTTTGGCTGGACCAAACTAAATTCTGGTGGTGCCAGTGTTCAGGCTCCAACTTTGGTTGGTTTAACCATTGAGCAGGCTAAAACAAAACTAAGTGAAGCGAAATTGGTGCTAGGGACCCAGACTCCGCAAAACGATCCGAGTGCACCCCTTGGCTCAATCCTTAGCCAGAAACCTGAAGCTGGAACCTCTCTAACAGAAGGCTCGGCAATTGATGTGGTCTTTAGTGCTGGTGCTGCTAAGGCAACAGTTCCCGATCTAAAGGATGCTAAATCTGAAGATGACGCGAATAAAACACTTGGCGACGCCGGCTTGAAACTTGGAAAAATTATCCTGAAGGATAGTCCGACCAACATAGATGTACCACCTGCCGGCACAGTTTTAAGTCAGAGTCCTGCTGCACAAACCTCTGTTGAAGCTGGTAGTTCTGTTGATGTCACCATCTCTTCCGGAAAAGTTACTGTCCCGTATGTAGTAGGAGAAACCAAGACTCAGGCGAATAACGATCTAGTTAATTCTGGCTTTAATGTGCAGGTAATTTTTGAGCCACATTGGGATAAACCCGATGGCATTGTTCTGGCACAGACTCCGGGTAAGGGGCAGGGAGGTGCTCCTGGCAGTAAAGTCACGCTGACGGTCTCCAAACTCGTACCTAAGCCAACGCAAAGCCCTACTCCATCAGTGAGCCCATCTGCGTCAACGTCGCCCGTCCCATAATTTTAGGTTTAGGTTTAGCTATGACTCGGATTTTGGTAATTGATAATTACGACAGCTTTGTCTACAACATCGTGCAATACCTGGGACAACTTGGCGTCGAAGTTGATGTGCGTCGCAATGATGAAGTCTCGATAGAACAAGCGCGTCATTACGATGGAATCTTGCTCTCACCTGGTCCTGGCACACCAAGTGATGCCGGAGTTTGTATAAATGTGATTAGAGAGCTTGGGGGAGAGATTCCAATCTTTGGAGTTTGCCTGGGGCACCAGGCGATAGCCGAAGCTTTTGGTGCGACAGTATCTCGAGCGCCTGAATTACTACATGGCAAAACTTCGCAAATTTTTCATCAGGGTGCCAGCGTTATGACGCCACTGCCAAATCCGTTTACTGCTACTCGCTACCATTCACTTGCTGTTGAGGCAGCGACTGTACCAGCTGAACTTGATGTGACTGGACAGACTGAGTCTGGCGTCGTAATGGGACTGCGACATAAGAACTTTGATATTGAAGGTGTGCAATTCCACCCAGAATCGGTGTTGACAGAAGGTGGTCACATTATGCTCGCCGAATGGCTAGCTAGATGTGGAGCGACAGATGCACCGAGCGTCGCTAAAAATTTAATGCCGCTAATTAACAGTGCTCAAACTTAAGAGATGGAGCCGCGCCAAGCGGGCAAGTACATTGACGACTTGATTTTTACATCCCAACCCAAATTGAGTTGTTTTACATAATCACGATAAACAATCACACCAGGTTCCGAGTACAACGCCTCCTCCAAATCTGGCACATTTCCGATTGCAGAGATTCGAAACGGTGGACTGTAAACCCGTCCCTGCAACAAGAGCGTGTTACCGACACAGCGTATGGCGGAGGTAGAAATTAGGCGCTGATCCATAACCTGGACTCCCTTTGCGCCGCCACGCCAAAATGCATTCACTACTGCTTGAACATCTTGTTGATGTACTACTAAATCATCAGGACTGACCCCATCGGGCAATGCGCTACCTGGCTCGCGAGGTGCGTCATTCAAAGTAACCACTAGTCCTGGACCGAGTAAACCGGTATTTCCTGCTTGCTCATCCAATGCTTTGACTTTAGTTGTGAGACTGTTGGGAATGTTTTCCCCTGCAAGCACGCGAACTTTGGCATCCAATTCATTTGCTTTAGCCGTAAGTTTGGCAACATGGCCCGCCCGGTAGATGACTAGATCTCTTAAGTCTTCGACTCCGCCAGTGCGCAAATCGGTACCGCGTGCGGTTATGTGACTGGCTATGAATAGAACGCCGGCGGCGGCGGCAATTACCCCCACCAAGATGTGTTTGGTCAGACTCCCCCGTTGTGGAGTTATCCACAGGTTTTTCCACCGATGGGGACGAATTACAGCCATGTAATTCGAAAATCACTTCCAGCGAGTTGCGAAGCCAAAGCCAACACCGATAAAGCCAAAGCCCACCAGGATGTTCTGGATATTGTTTAATTCCTTCATTACTGGGACTTTGGGGCCAGCTAAATAGAACACCACAATCCACAGCAGTCCCAGAATGAACATAGCCACCATGGCCGGAGCTAGCCAAGCGGGATTTCCGAACTTTACCGACTTTGGATTTGCTGTCGGTGGCGGGGTAAATGCAGGCTTGTTTTTGCGGGGCTTTGAAATTGGCATGTTTTAACCATACCAAACCCAGGGTTTGCTGGCGACTACTTATCCGTTAAGCCAAGCCGGTTTCGGCACAGGCCGGATCAGCTGACCAACTGCTGGCACCGCAAAAAAATGAGAACTATTAGTCCAATAGCCACTGCTGCAGTGCCAAGCCGATGTGGCGTTGATTTATTTAGCGCTGGGTCTCGGACATAAATTGATGCGATTAGAGCACCCGTAGCCGCGCCACCTAAATGAGCTCGCCAATCTATCCCGCCGGAAAAGCCAAGTGCCACGTTTATGAGCAGCAGCACTACCAGTTGTGAAACATCGGCTCGCAAATGTCGGCCAATAATTATGGTTGCGGTAAGCAGGCCAAAAATCGCCCCACTCGCTCCGATTGATGTAGAAGCTGGATCAGAAAACCATAGTCCAGCGGTAGAACCACCGAGTGCAGATAGAAAGTAAAGTGCGAAAAACTTTCGCGAGCCTAATAGGTTTTCTAGGTTTGGGCCTAAAACATACAAGGCATACATGTTAAACGCGATGTGCAGAATTCCTGAATGTAGAAACGTAGCCGCCAGCAATCGTGACCATTGACCCTGCGCTACACCGTCTGGCCACATGCCAAATCGCCAGACCCAATCATTTGCACTGCCAAATATTTTCCCAGCGAGAAAAATTGCAATACAAGCCACAAAGATATTTCTGCTAACGGCTGGCATTGCGGCCAGCGGGCCGGAACGCTGAACACTTGCAGTGCGAGTTCCTCGAGGGTTGCTAATTGCAGCACAGTCTGGGCATTGAAAGCCAACTGGCGCATTCACCATGCATTCAGGACAAATGAACGCTCCACACCTATTGCAGGTAATCCCTGTTGCTCGATCAAGATGTCGATAGCAAACCGCCACAAGTCAGCCTTACTCGACGGTTACAGAATTGATAACTACGTCTTCGAGCGGTCGATCCATTGGCCCGACTGGAGTCTTGGCTATCGCGTCCACCACATCACGGCTTTCTTGGTCGGCTACTTCACCAAAAATTGTGTGCTTGAAGTTTAAATGTGGAGTCGGGCTAACGGTGATAAAAAACTGTGAGCCATTTGTATTTGGCCCAGCGTTAGCCATTGCCAGCAAGTATGGGCGATCGAAAACAAGCTCAGGGTGAAATTCGTCAGCGAACTTGAATCCTGGACCGCCAGTACCGCGCCCTAGTGGGTCACCACCTTGAATCATGAAGCCATCGATAACTCGATGAAAAATTACACCGTCATAGAGTGGTGCAGTAGTAGCTGCGTTTGTTGCTGGATGAGTCCAGTCAACTGTTCCTTGAGCTAATCCCAAGATGGTAGCAGCAGTTTTTGGCGAATGGGTATCAAAGATGTTTAACCGAATGTCGCCCATGTTGGTATGAAATGTCATTGTTGTCATACCTTGATTCTGGCACAAATGCTAAAGATGCACTAAATGAACAATGGCCGGTAAGTAGTAGAACTCACCGGCCATTTTTCGGAAGGTTGTTAGCGTTTTGCTCCACGTACATCGAGTGTCACATCTGCAACTACATCAGCAGTTAGCTGAACGCGAACTGAGTGACGACCAGTTGTCTTTACCGGTGCGCTCAGGAGAACTTTGCGCTTGTCTACGGATGCGGTGGTGATGGCTGCAGCGATGTCGGCTACGGTCACTGAACCAAACAGGCGACCTTGTTCACCGGCACGCACGCTCAAAACTACTGGAGTGGCTTCCAGGGCTGCTTTGACTTCAAGCGCATGATCGTGGTCACGTACGGCACGCTTGTTGCGGGCCCGCTTGATGGTGGTTACCTGCTTTTCACCACCACGAGTCCATGCTGTTGCTAGCCCTTGTGGAACTAGGAAGTTGCGGCCATAGCCATCTTTGACTTCTACAACATCGCCAGCAGAACCTAGCCCTGATACTTCTTGAGTAAGAATAAGTTTCATTGCTTCTCCTTAGCGAGCACTTGAGGTGTAAGGCAACAGGGCGATTTCGCGAGCATTCTTAACTGAATTTGCGATATCGCGTTGGTGCTGAGTGCAGTTTCCGGTCACGCGACGAGCACGAATCTTGCCGCGATCTGATATGAACTTACGAAGAGTCGTTACATCTTTGTAGTCAATTACTGGTGCGTCTTCTCGACAGAATGCGCACACTTTCTTCTTGAATTTCTTTACTGGTGGCTTAGCCATTTTGGTGCTCCTTCCAGAGCCCGGACTTTTCCGGAATGGTAGTTAATGAATAATTAAAAAGGTGGTTCATCCATTGGTGCTGGTGCTGCCCAAGGGTCGTCTGCCGGAGCAGAACCGCCATTGAAGCCACCACTATCACCACGGGTGACACGAGTAACTTTTGCCGTTGCGTTTCGTAATACTGGGCCGACATCGTCAACATCCATTTCAACCACAGTGCGCTTTTCGCCTTCTTTGGTTTCGTATGAACGCTGTTTTAACCGACCAGTAACGATTACGCGGGTGCCTTTTGTCAAAGACTCCGCTACGTTTTCTGCGTATTGACGCCAAACACTGCACCTTAGAAACAGCGTGTCTCCGTCTTTCCATTCGTTGGTATTGCGATCAAGCACTCGAGTGGTTGAGGCAACGGTGAATGAAGCAACTGCTTGGCCGTTTGGAGTAAAACGTAGTTCAGGATCACCAGTGAGATTTCCGGTAACGGTAACTGTTACATCGCCTTGTGCCATTAGGACCTACTTATCAACCCGAATGACCTTAGTGCGAAGCACTGATTCATTCAGAGATAGCTGACGATCTAATTCGGATACGGCCGCTGGTGTGCAATCAATGTCGAGCAGGGCATAAATACCATCGCCCTTTTTGTTGATTTCATATGCCATGCGACGGCGACCCCAAACATCGACGTTGTGCACAGTGCCGCCATCATTCTTAACAACATTTAGAAATGTGTCGAGTGACGGAGCAACGGTGCGCTCTTCGAGTTCTGGGTCAAGGATTACGACTACTTCGTAGTGACGCATACTGATACCCACCTCCTATGGACTACTCGGCCACGGTCTTTCCGTGGCAGGAGGGATCAAGGTTTCTTATCTTAAATGAGAATGGACTAGAACTAAAACTTGAAAATTGCCCCAGCCGAGTACCCTTAGATAATGAGCAAGATTGAAATTGGTGCCCATGTGGGCTCTGACGACCCAATATCTGACGCAAAAGCCTTAAATATCCCGCATATTCAGATTTTTTGTGGTGAACCGCAGACTTTTAAAGGGGCGACATTTCCCCATCCCGGCGGTGCGGCAGGGCTCAAGGAGCAGGCTATTGCCGAAAATATTGGGATTTATGTTCATGCCCGCTATGTGATCAATGTGGCAAGTGCCAATAATAAGGTGCGGATTCCAAGCCGCAAACTACTCCAAACAGACGTAGATGCTGCTGCCGAAATTGGCGCCAGAGCTGTGATTGTTCATGGCGGGCACATTACTGCTGATGATGACCCAGAGTCTGGCTTTGAAAATTGGGCCAAAGCATTAAATGGACTAGACATGAAAGTTCCCGTTCTAATTGAAAACACCGCCGGTGGTAGTCATGCCATGGCCAGACAATTAGCGACGATTTCCCGACTTTGGGATTTTGTCGGCGGCAGTGGTGTTGGTTTTTGCCTTGACACTTGCCATGCCCATGCTGGTGGAATCGCACTGGGTGATGTTGCTGAAAAAATAATTGGTATCACAGGAAAAATTGATTTGATTCACTGCAACGACAGTCGAGATGAATTCGATTCAGGTCGTGACCGACATGCAAATCTAGGACACGGCAACATAGATTTATCGGAAATTATTCATTGCTTAACCGTGGCCGATGCACCAGTAATTTTAGAGACACCGAGTGATGGAGTTCTCGAAGATATCGCACTGCTAGCGAATGCACTTAACTAAAGTTTCTAATCGGTAGGTTTAATTACATGGATGTGCGTGAGATAAGCCCTGAGGCCCATCTGGCTTACCTGCGCAGCAAGCCCAGCATCTCATTCTTACAAACTCCAGCCTGGGGAAAGGTCAAGACTGATTGGTCTGCCATCTCACTTGGCTGGTTTGACCAAGAAAACTTAGTCGGCGCTGGATTACTATTAACTCGCAAACTTCCTAAAGTAAAAAAATTTTTCGGCTATCTGCCCGAAGGCCCTGACTTGGACTGGGACAATCCACTCACTGTTGAAAGTGCTCTCGAAGCACTTATTAGGTACGCAAAAACAAAAAACATTTTTCATCTGAAGATGGGGCCACATATCTGGAAGAGGCGGTGGAATAATGAAACGCTAAAGCATGCAATTGCAGAAGGTGCAGTCAGGCGAATAAGCGATTTGCCTGCCGATCTAACAAATAGTTCAGCAACGACTCTGATAAAACTGTTACGCAAAGGCGGTTGGCAGCAGCCAGTTAATAATGAAGCCGAGTTTGGTGACTTCCAGCCCCGTTTTGTTTTTCAATTAGAACTATCTGGACAAAGTAGAGATGATTTATTCGCTGGATTCAATCAACTTTGGCGGCGCAACATTCGAAAAGCCGAAAAGACTGAAGTGCGAGTGCGAATTGGCACTTTTGAGGACCTTCAACTGTTTCATGAGTGTTATGTAGAGACCGCCAAGCGTGATGGATTTCATCCAAGACCACTTACTTACTTTCAACACATGTATCGCACCATGAAGGCTGAATCAGATGAGCGAATTGAGTTGTTCATTGCACAGCATCAAGACCATAAGGGGGCAATCGCGGCAACAACATTGACTCGGGTAGGAAATCACGCGTGGTATTCATATGGTGCATCCACTACAGCGGCTCGAGAACTGCGACCGAGTAATGCTATTCAGTGGCAGATGATTTCACATGCATTGGCGGCCGGCTGTGAAACTTATGACCTTCGAGGGATTTCAGACACACTAGATCCCAATAACCACTTGTTTGGTCTTATCCAGTTCAAACTAGGCACTGGTGGCTACGCTCAAGAGTATGTAGGTGAGTGGGATTTTCACATCTCGCCACTATTAGCCAAAGCCTTCAACATTTATATGAGTCGTCGGAGATAAGAATGACTTTTACATTAACCATTAACGCGCAGCAATTCCGAACACACTTGGCTAACGTGCTAGCCCAAAATAGTGACGCTGGTGCAGATGTTATTCCAGTAATAAAAGGTAACGGCTACGGATTCGGGCGCTCATTACTGGCTGGCGAAGTGACAAGTCTTGGCCTTGAGCAGGTTTGTGTTGGGACCATTTGGGAGGCCGAGGAATTACTCGAAGGATTCTCGGGCACAGTAATTGTGCTTGAGCCGATTCTTGGGGCAGACCAATTTGCGTTACTTGAATGGAAGAAGCTGCTTACAACTCATGCCGATCGGTTAGTTGCAGTTATTGCAGGTACGGATATTGGCCAGCTGAAAGAATTTGGCTTGAAGCAAGTTTGGCTTGAAGTCAGAACTTCAATGAATCGCTTCGGTCTTACTGTGTCCCAAATTGCAACTTTGACTAAACAGTTTGAAAATCAAATATCTATCGCAGGTTTTTCCTTACACTTGCCCATAGCGCAATCTAATCTTTCTAGCTTGGTCAAATTTGAGACGCAAAGTGTAAATACTTACTCAAATAAAGTTAGAGAAGTTCTTGGACTAATCTCCTGGTTAAGAGAAGTTGCTGAAATAGATTCAGGCCCTCTCTCAGTCATGATTTCGCATCTAAGCCCAAGTGAAGTTGCAGCAGTAAGGCGCGAATGCCCAGATGTCCAACTGCGGATCAGGTTAGGTACATCGCTATGGCTAGGAGCTGAGAAGGCTCTGACAGTTACCGGAACTGTGCTAGCAATTCACCACTTGAGTTCGACTGACAAGGCTGGCTACCAACAGAACTCCGGCGGGAAACAAGTAGCTGTAGTAAGTGGTGGAACTGCTCATGGGGTAGCGCTTGCAGCGCCGATTCCTGCGACAAATTTGCGCAAACGTGGAATTGCAATTGTTGAAGGTATCGCGCAAGCAGTTGGAAAAGTTCGTTCACCATTTTCGCTAAATGGTCAGAATCTGAATTTTGTTGAACCGCCACACATGCAAGTATCTATGTTGTGGGCCGACAATCTGGGTCTCAAAGTTGGCGACCAAATTAATTGCAATGTACGAAATACGACAGCGAGCTTCGACGCAGTTATTTGGGAATAATTAGGGTGCAATATTTGAAGTAGTGAGTACTACCGTTGAGCCTTTTCGAATGAAAGTATTGCCAACGGGTGATTGACTGATTACATATACCGGCAGTGCGGGATCGGTACCATCAATCGGTGATAACACTGGATAAAAACCTAAAGCGGATAGCAGCTGGCTAGCCGCTGAATCTAGAACTGCTCCAGTTGCTGAGTTGGTGACATCAGGCAAGAATGCATCATTTTTATTTACTGGGGTTGGGGTTGTACTTGCGCTGGCACTAGGCCCGCTGGTGAAAGTGTCCTCTGGGAGTGCGGTGGAAGTTACCGATGCAGAAGGTACAGCAGTTACCCATACATTTGCCGTCGGCGACTGGCCGGGCTTGAGTGTCGAAAGTGGTCCTTTCGGTAACGGTGGGAATTGGGTCACTGGTAGACCTGCGAGTGCGCCCTTCATGTATGCAGTCCAAATTCGAGCTGGGAAGGAGCCACCAGTAACACTAGACATCCCGCCAGTACCAGAAAGGGAGATCGGCATTCCGTTTTCATTATCTTTAACGAGCATTACCGCTGTGGCTAATTCGGGAGTGTAACCAGCAAACCAAGCGGACATGTTGTCATTGGTGGTTCCAGTTTTACCAGCTGCTGGTCGGCCTAGAGCACGAGCCGCAAAACCAGTGCCCACCTGCACTACCTTCTGCAACGCATAAGTAACGGTATCGGCAACCGGAGCGCTGAAAGCCTGGGTTGTTTTCGGTTTAAATTCAAAAACCGTGTTCCCCGATAGATCGATGATCTTCTTTATGTAACCCACTTCGGCCTGCAAGCCGCTTGCGGCAAATGTTGCATAACCTGCAGCTTGGTCCACTACATGCGGGCTGGCCGTACCCAAAGTTAAAGTCAGTCCCGAATTCAATCCTGCTGTGTCTTCTGGCACGCCGGCACGCTTAACAGCGTCCAGAACATTATCGGTGCCCACCCGATCAGCACATTGTACGAAAGCGGAATTTACTGAGTGTTCGGTTGCGGTCAGGAGTGTAATCTTTCCTTTCCATGACTCGCCGCCATAATTAGTAACTTTATAGTTGCGAACATATGTGCCATTACGTCCGCTGAATTGCGAATTTAATGTGAAACCATTTTCGAATGCAGAGGCCAAGGTATATGGCTTGAAGGTTGAGCCGGCTTGGCCAATTGCTTGGGTTGCATTATTCAACTGATCGTTCAGGTAATCTGCTCCACCATAAATCGCAACAACTTCGCCAGTGCCAGGTCGGACAGAGGCTAAGCCAATCCGCAGGCCCTTGTTGCCGAATGTAGGAGCTTGCTGTTTTACCGCTGCAATCGCGGCGTCCTGCGCCTGCTTATTAAAAGTAGTTGTCACTCTATAGCCAGCTCGGTTTAACTCATCCTCTGTTACCCCCTGCTTGTAGAGCGCTTGCCGAGCTTGCTCTAATAAAAATCCATTCGGGCCAGCGAATGCATTGGGCAGGGAGTATTTGCGGATTTTTGGAAATTTGAGTTCATCGCGTTTTGCTTTTGCAAGCCAACCTTGAGTGACCATGCCATCGAGGACATAATTCCACCTCGCCTTCAAACCCGACATATTTGACTCCGGAGCTAATCCATTCGGGGCCTGAATGATTGCTGCCAACATCGCTGACTGCGCAATCGTCAACTGGTTCGTGTCTTCCCCAAAGTATTGATTTGCAGCAGTTTCAATCCCGTAAGCGCCACGACCAAAATAAATGGTATTTAAGTAGTCTTCCAAGATTTTGTCTTTACTTACTGAGCTTTCAATTTTGATGGCCAGAATTAATTCTTTGACTTTCCGAGTGATAGTTCGACTTTGGGTTAGGTAAGCATTCTTTGCATACTGCTGAGTAATCGTAGAGCCACCTTGCTCTGCCGATCCTTTCAAGTTGTTGTACAGGGCACGAGCAATACCACGATATGAAACTCCACCATGTTGATAGAAGCCACGATCTTCAGCGGCTAACACTGCGTGCTGAGTAATCAGCGGCACTTTGTCGATTGCAACTGAAATACGATTAGTAGAACCGATACGACCAATCTCAGTTTGGCCATCGTCGTAGTAAAAAATTGCAGTTTGTGATTGAGCTAGCGAGTTTGCTGATGGCACTGGCGTAAACCGAACTGCAAGAAAAAGGGCTAAAAACCCTAGTAGCAGTCCAGTGAAACCTAGCCCGAAAATTAATTTCCAAGATGGAATCCATCGACGCAGTCCAGTGCGACCTCGCCTCGGGTAATTAATCACTTATCTATTCCAACACATCTCTAGGCTTTTTCGGGATTGGGCGTGGTTTACCGTCACCGAGCGCATAAGAGATGTAGAGATGATTCCACTCGCAGCGTTCGCAAACCTCAACAACATAGACCAGGAAGTGACCAAATTCATGAGCTAAGACTGGAAGTTCTGGAGAGGTTTTTACCCGGCCAGACATGTAACCCAAATCATCACCATAGATATATGTGACATGCACTAACTGCGCTTTGCGACAAATCGGACACTGTCGGTCAGTCTTCTCGCCATGATATTTGGCAGCTCGCAGTAAATAAGGATCTGCATCACAAAGGCTTTCTGCCATCAACGCATTGCGCTTTAATTCTTCTAGCACCGCTCGGCGGGCAAGAACATAATCTAAGACATTTCGGGGTTCGGTCGGATCCGCCACCTCTTGGGCAGGATAGGGAATTTGTCGCGGTGGCGCAGTGACTCCGCCACCTAGGCGATAACCCTTGATGGATGAGGAATTTCCGGACTTTGCCACACAGTTACTCTAATGCCCACACGCCGAAGCTACGTTTCGAGTTGGTGTCCATCGTCTCTTCTTGTATCATTTAAATGTATCATTTTGATACATCAAAAAGACTGAAATTAAGGAATTCCGTGGCCAAACGTTCTGCAGCTTTAGAACTTGCTGTGCTTGGCGTACTGGCGGAAAACCCGGCACATGGCTACGAGTTGCGCAAGCGTTTGGTCTCAGTTTTCGGACTTTTTAACACTATTTCCTACGGGGCTTTGTACCCAACATTAAAGTCGCTAGTTGAGCGGGGACTGATTACCGAACAAGATGAAAATCCAGATAGTCCATATCGCAAACGCACTCGAATTGTTTACACCTTGACCCAATCTGGACAAACCTCGTTAACCGAAATGGTTTCTGACAATGGACCAGGCGCTTGGGATGATGAACTTTTTGCGATTCGCATGTCACTTTTTAGTCAGACCGAAAGCGGTACCCGAATCCATATTTTGCAAGGGCGTCGCAGCCGTATTGAAGAGCGCCTCGATCAACTGCAACAGAACTTAGCCAAGGGTCGCGAGCGTCTAGATACTTACACCCTGGAATTACAACAGCACGGTCTTGATGCACTAGAACGCGAAGTCCGATGGTTAAACGAACTCATTGCCCGCGAAGAAGCCAGCGCCCAAGAATCTTCTCGAAGTAATTCGAGTAAGCAAAGAAAAACAGCAAGAACAATCACTGAAAGTTAAGGAGACAAATCCAGTGAGTGAAGTAAAGGTAGCAATAGTAGGTGTAGGAAACTGCGCCTCATCATTAGTGCAAGGGGTTGAGTATTACAAAGATGCCGACCCGAAGGCACAAGTTCCCGGACTGATGCATGTTCAGTTCGGCCCCTATCACATCAGCGACGTTAAGTTTGTGGCTGCATTTGATGTCGATGCAAAGAAGGTTGGCCAGGATTTAGCATCTGCGATCCACGCCAGCGAAAACAACACCATCAAGTTTGCTGATGTTCCACCAACTGGTGTTAGCGTTCAGCGCGGTGTCACTCTTGACGGTCTAGGCAAGTACTACAAAGAAATGGTAGTTGAGTCAGATGATGCTCCTGTTGACGTGGTTCAGGCATTGAAAGACTCTGGTGCTGATGTACTGGTTTGCTACTTGCCCGTTGGCTCAGAAGAAGCCGCAAAGTTTTACGCACAGTGTGCAATTGATGCAGGCGTAGCTTTTGTTAACGCACTGCCAGTATTTATTGCCAGCACCAAGGAGTGGGCTGATAAGTTCACTGCAGCTGGCGTTCCAATTGTTGGCGATGACATCAAGAGCCAGGTTGGTGCGACAATTACTCACCGCGTGCTGGCGAAACTATTTGAAGATCGTGGCGTCATTGTCGACCGCACCTACCAGCTAAATGTTGGTGGAAACATGGACTTTATGAACATGTTGGAACGCGATCGTCTTGAATCAAAAAAGATTTCGAAGACTCAGTCCGTCACATCTCAACTTTCCCATGACATTGCTGACCGAAATGTTCACATTGGACCGAGCGACTATGTTGCTTGGTTAGATGATCGCAAGTGGGCATTCGTCCGCCTAGAAGGCCGTGCCTTCGGTGATGTTCCACTAAACCTTGAATACAAGTTAGAAGTTTGGGATTCACCAAATTCAGCTGGTGTCATCATTGACGCTATTCGGGCCGCAAAGATTGCAAAAGATCGCGGAATCGGCGGACCGATCTTGTCAGCTTCCAGCTACTTTATGAAAAGCCCACCAGTTCAATACGACGATACAAAATGCCGTCTAGAAGTTGAAGCGTTCATCAACGGCACTGCATAACTAAATCTCCTTAACTTAAGAATGGGACCTAGTAACGCAACTAGGTCCCATTCGCTTTGTCTGCTGATTTTTCCGATTAAGCGGTACGCTAAAAATACTCAAGGATAAGCCGGTGGCAATAATTAAATGACTGAAGCAATAAAGCGAATTGTTCGGATATTCAAACTTCGCAACGCGCGCTTATTGCTTTTGGTCCGCATTAGTGGGCAGTCCGGTGATGGTCTTTTGCAGACTGCCCTAACTTCTTTTATTCTCTTTTCCCCAGAACGACAGAACAGTGCAATTGGAATTGCTGTTGCTTTTGGCATTCTGTTACTTCCTTATTCAATAGTTGGCCCATTTGTTGGTATTTATATTGATAAGTGGTCTCGGCAACAGATCTTGTTCTGGGCAAACTTGTTACGCGCTGGCTTAATGCTCGCTATCTGCTTGGTGGTCGTAAACCATGGACAAAACTTTCTGTTAGCCGCACTGGTGTTGACCAGTCTTGGTGCTACTCGCTTCATTCAGGCTTGTCTGGCAGCAAGCGTTCCGCATGTTGTAACTAAAGCACACCTGGTTACCGCAAATGCGATTTTTCCCACCCTGGGCACAACTAGTGCAGCGATAGCTGCCGCGATTGGTATCGGCGGGCAAAGAATTTTTGGTGCTACAGATAGAGCAAATGCCACACTTATTTTGGCTGGTGGTGCCTGCACAATTGTTGCGAGTCTGTCCGCAACTCGGATTAAACCACGAACGGTTCTGGGACCGCACGGAAAATTGAGTGAATCAACAAATCCATTAAGAGCTTCGGTTAGCGAACTTTATGCCGGCATCAAAATTCTTCGTAAGGTGACTAACGCGCGGCGTAGCATTTTCGCTGCTGCGTTGCAGCGTTTCGCATTTGGCATTACTACTATTTACGCGTTGATTTTGTCGCGAACTAGTTGGAGCACAAGTGGCAAGGTAACGAACTCCATTTCAGACTTTGGGGCATGTGCAGGTAGCGCAGCACTCGGTGGT
Organism: Actinomycetota bacterium; assembly: GCA_009923495.1. NCBI lineage: Bacteria > Bacillati > Actinomycetota > Actinomycetota bacterium. The sequence continues at coordinate 78,380 of RFTJ01000004.1, read as the reverse complement.
TTTGTTGCAGCGATTATCAGCGCACTACTGCTTTCCGAACCTGATCACGAAGGACATCGAGTTATGCGCCAAGCGCACTTGCGGTTAGCAAGCATCATTACTTGTATTGCTTGTTTGCCAATAATTTTTATTGCTATTCAAGCTGCCTCTCTGGTCTCGGTATGCATAGCCGCTTTTGTCATTGCGCTTACTGGGCAGTTTCTGAAAATAAACGCCGATACGACCATTCAGGCAACACTTGACGATGTTTGGCGTGGACGTGTGTTCTCGATTTTTGACATGCTTCTCAATGGTTCATTGGTACTCGGCATTACGGTATTTGCTTTAACGCCTCGGCTACAGGATGAAAAGCTATTAACGAGTTTGGTAATTGCATCCACTTTCATTGTTTGTGCGATCTTTGTCCGTGAACTAAAGGCTGAACCACAAGAGGTCTAGTTTCCTTGTTCAGCCCACCAAGTACGCAACTTTTTGACAGCTTCATCGTATTCAATTGGCCCATCATCGAGACGGCAGTTAAGTAGGTAATTGTAGGCCTTGCCAACAATTGGCCCTGGCGCAATCCCCAATATCTCCATGATCTGAGTGCCATCCAAATCTGGGCGCATAGAATTCAATTCTTCTTGTTCAGACAGTACGGCTATGCGTTGCTCAAGATCGTCATAAGTACTGGCCAGAATAAGAGCACGCCGTTGATTTCGAGTTGTGCAGTCTGCTCTGGTTAGTTTGTGCAAGCGGGTCAACTCCTCGCCAGCATCACGGACATAACGACGCACCGCTGAGTCGGTCCATTGTCCCGAACCGTACCCATGAAAGCGCAAATGCAGCGAAATCAATTTGCAAACTGAGTCGATGACATCATTTGGATAACGAAGAGCAACTAGCCGCTTGCGGGCAAGCTTGGCACCAACTACTTCGTGGTGGTGGAAACTGACTCCTCCACCTGATTCGAATTTGCGAGTTTTCGGTTTGCCAATATCGTGTAGAAGAGCAGCCAAACGCAGAACCAAATCCGGCTCACAAGTCGGTTCATGGGTGGTTTCTAACTCGATAACTTGCTGTAGAACTTTCAAGCTGTGCTCATAAACATCTTTGTGTCGATGGTGCTCATCGATTTCAAGTTGTAGTGCCGGGAGTTCGGGCAAGAAGTGATCTGCCAAGTTAGTCCCATCGAGAATTTCTAAGCCTGCAACTGGATTGGCGCCCAGAATTAATTTGGAAAGTTCATCGCAGATTCGTTCGGCAGAAATAATTTTGATCCGGTCTGACATTTCAGTTGCCGCGATAATTACATCAGCCACTGGGGTAAAGCCAAGTTGGCTGGCAAATCTTGCTGCCCGCATCATTCGCAGTGGATCGTCGGAAAAGGAAAGTTCAGCTGCTCGCGGGGTACGGATTAATTTGCGCACCAAGTCGCTCGTTCCATCAAATAAATCGACAAACTCAAGACTTGGTATTCGTACCGCCATTGCGTTAATCGTGAAATCTCGGCGAAGTAAATCGTCTGCTAAGTCAGTGCCAAATGAAACGATTGGCTTTCGGCTAGTCTCGTCGTATTGTTCAGATCGATATGTAGTTACCTCTGCCATAAATGAGTCTCGGCGAACCCCAAGTGTGCCGAACTCTATGCCGATATCCCACAGAGTGTGTGCCCATGGAGTTAAAAACTCTTGCATTTGTTCTGGGGTAGCATTCGTTGTGAAATCTAAATCTTTTATCGGCCGACCTAAAAGTAGGTCTCTAACCGGTCCACCGACTAAAGCGCATTCATAACCAGCCTGTGCAAATAATTCACCAAACTCAATAACTTCAGGCATTTTTGCCAATGCCTGGGTCACCACCGAAGTGGCAATAAGTTCGGGTGATTGATTCATCGCGCTTCCTAGCCTAAATGTTGCGCAAGCAATGGCATACCATGCACGCCAAGTATTCTTGGGGAGTGAGCGATTATCAACGACATCCGTCCGTGCGGTTGGCGCTCGCAAGCCTGACTATTGCACTTTTCATGGTTATCTCCTTATTTATTCCCATTAATTTCGCACGAGCAGATGCGGGCGCTATTCAGATTGATTCCGTGCGGGTTACAAAAGCTATATCCAATACCCATGCCGTACGAATGGCGGGAACTTTTACGACTTCGGATCGAACTGGTAGCGCTAATTTGGATTTAGTCACCTATGGCCCACTAAAAACGCGTTCAGAACTTTTAGCAACACTAAAGAGCCCGAATCTAAATCGCGGACAAGTCCATCCAGAAGTGACTACGAAAATAGCAAAGCAGGCAACAGGGTCTCGAACGCCTTGGAGTATTTCATTCAACGGGGAAAAGGTGCTGGGCTCGCCAGCTAATGGCGTTTATGTATTTGGCATTCTGATCCGGGGAACAAATCTGCAAGCGAATCATGTACAACCTTGGTTTTATGGCCCGAATGATCTAGTCAAGACAAAAGTAGTTTTCCTAACCCAGCTTTCAATTCAGAATACTCACCTTGCAAATGGCACAACTAGATCCATAAATCAGGATGCTCGCAGTTTGGTTCGCTTAAACTCGCTGCTAGATCCAGCACCGTCAAACATCACTTTTCTAAAGGATCCCGGAGTTGATAACTGGCTAACCGACCTAAAGAATTCAGCCCTAAAGCCAGCGGTAGATGAGGTAGCAGGCAAATTAGCCAAAATCACTCCAGGAGCTCAGACTCAGATCTACAATCACACGAATTTGCAGGCACTATTCAAAAACAGTCCGGGCGACATCGGAACGGTATTGCGGCTCAGTAAGTTTTCTGCCAAACGAAATCTCTATTACTTGCCCAGATTCGGCCAATTGAATGCCGAGACGCTGGCTAGTTTAAAAGATTTTGGAAACATTACACCTGTGCTTTCAAATACCTTTATTGCCGGGACTGGAATTACTACCTCAGCTGCACGAGCTAGCGTTAATGGCCTGCCAGGGATTATTTATGATGCGGAAACTTCGCGATGCTTCAGCCAACTAAGTAGTGACCGACGGCTCAACTGCATATTGGCACATACTGCGATGATTACAGCCGAAGCGCCATTCCAAGGGCGGACAATCGCGATTTTAACTCCGCCATTCTGGCACCCAGAATCAGGAGAACTTCAGCGCATTTCAAATTCTTTGACCAATAGCCGGTGGGCGCAGATCGTCGCACTTTCTCAAACCTCCGATGGTTTGAGTACCGATGCGGGTTATGTGGCAGGCAAACAAAATCCGTTTTCTAAAGGGTTGCTCAAAAGTGCCAACAAACTCGTTCGTGGGGCAAAAGTGCTTGGGGCAGCGATTGAGAATGAAGGATTTGTCGCAGGATTCGAATCTGCTCGACTGCGCAGTTTTTCGGAAACTTTCGCAAAACCCAGACATGCCAATTATTTCCTCAAAGTCAACCAGTCCTACCTGAACCAGATTCGGCGCAACATAGCAATACAAACCTCTACCAGGATTTCTTTTGCCAGCCAATCAACTGACATCCCACTGACAATCGCTAATAAATCTGGATACCCAATTCAGGTAAAGGCCCAGTTGACAAGTGCGTCAAGCTCTCAATTTCAGTCGGTTACTACTGACTTGATCTCGGTGCCAAATAACCAGCGAGTAACAGTATCTGTGCCAGTTAAGTTGCAAGGCACCGGAAGTGTTCCAGTGACCGTTAACTTGCTTAATTCAGTTGATAAAAAATTAAACATTAGTCAAGAAATCTATTTAACCTCCTCTAGTTACCAATCTTTGGCACGTACTCTGGTGTGGGGAGCTTGTGGGCTGTTGCTACTTTTTGCCATCGTGAATGCTGCGCGAAAGCGACGTGGTGGTAAGTCGCGATAACTTTAACGATGACTTGCGTCCACAAAACCAGAGTTAGGGTGACTCGATGTCCATTGGGCTAGGAAACACATCAGGAATGGCGCTCGGCACGCTACTTAGCCGAATCACTGGCGTCGGTCGCGACATTGCTCTGGTAGCAGCAATCGGTACCGGAGTTTTCTCAGACACTTACTCGGTGGCAAATAGTTTGCCTAATATCATTTACATTCTGATTGCTGGCGGCGCAATAAATGCAGTCTTTATCCCCGCGCTGGTTCGGCACATGACGGATGATTCTGATAACGGGAAGATGTTTACGGATCGACTCTTAACTCTTGTCGGCATTTTGTTGCTAGTCATAGTTACTATTGCACTTGCTACATCGGCGCTAATTGTTCATTTGTATGCAACTAATAGCTGGACCAGTAAAGACTTTCATGTAGCAGTCATATTCGCCATCTGGTGTATCCCGCAAATAATCTTTTATGGGATCTATACCCTTGAGTCACAAATATTAAATGCGCGGGATGTTTTCAAACTTCCGATGTTTGCCCCGATAGTAAATAATTTCATTGTCATTTTGAGTGCAAGCGGGTTCATGGCGATAACAGACAAAATGCCCTCAACGATTACGGTATCTAATGGACAGCTAGCACTGCTTGGAGCAGGAACAACGCTCGGCGTAGTTGCCCAAGCGGTTATTTTAATTCCGGCTTTAACTAAGAGCGGTTATTCCTACACTCCTCGTTTTGATTTCCGAAATACTGGACTTGGCAAACTCGGTGATCTGGCAGTTTGGACCATTGGCTTTGTTTTCGTAAATCAAATTTCGTTCCTGATCATTTCCAAACTGACCACTTACGCCAACGTCGTGGCGCAGCAGAATGCACAGGTTGCGATTGGCTTTACCTCTTATCAAAAGGGGCAACTAATGATGATGCTGCCTCATTCAATAATTACCGTTTCAATAATTACCGCACTACTTCCACGGCTTAGCAAACATTCACATGACGAAAATCTGTCTGAATTTGGTTCAGAGCTTGCGATAGCACTTCGCAATGTGATCACATTCGTAATTCCAGCAGCAATAATTCTGGTTTTCATGGGCAGCCAAATCGGTGTGATTATGTATGGGCATGGCGCTGCAAGTAGCGAGCAAGGAGCGGCGGTTGGTTATATCTCAAGCATGTTTGCTTTGGGATTACCCGCTTTCTCAATATTTTATGTACTACTACGCACCTACTACGCTCAGGAAAATACCAAAACCCCATTCCTGCTAAATCTTGGGTTTAATGTGCTGCACATGGGTATCGGCTTAACACTTTTTTTCACCGTACCTGACAAATACAAAGTACTAAGCCTGGCAGTCGCCTACTCAATTGCCTACCTGGTGATTTGCGTTATTACCTGGTATCGGGTGACTAGACGATTTAAAACTGTGCCATCTGGAAAATTAGTTCAGCTACTTGCCCGTACTTTGGTGGGTGCCGCACTAAGTGGAGCTACTAGCTGGCTGCTTACTATCAATCTGGTTACTGATGGAAAATCCTTCGCTTCCTTCGTCCAACTGTCAGTGTTTACCGTTTTATTTGCGGTAAGTTATGTGGCGTTGGCAAAGTTGATGCGCATCTCTGAGGTGAATGACATCATACTTCAAATCAAAAAGCGTATTTTGAGCAAGGACTAAGGATGGCAGCTCGGACTTTCACTGATCGCTACTCCTTGGATGTCCAAATAAATTCAAGCCATAATGCCCTACTTTGGCGGGCAATAGATAATTCGTTGCAGCGAGTAGTCTGCATCGTATTGCTACCACATAAAGATCCGAGAGCTATGCCGCTGCTGGTTCATGCCAAAGCAGCGGCCGTCAACAGCGGTAGAAATGCGGTTGCAATTTTGGATATTGTTGAGCGGGATTTTGTATTTGGAGTTCGAACCATAGATGAAACTGAACCATATTTAGGCGTAGTAACGGAATGGGTTGATGGCCAGACGATTGACCACATCGTAGGTAAAAATCTGGAGCCGCTTTCCACCAAAGAGGCGCTTCGCATTCTGACCCAAGCGACATTGGCTATCGGCGCGATGCATGAGCTTGGTCTTATTCATGGCAGATTACGGCCGAGAAATATCTATCTAAATGACGCAGGCGAGATCCGAGTAACCGGCTTTGGCATCGACGGCGCGCTGTTTGGCGTTGATGGGAAAAGCAAAATTACTGATATTGCGGGGATTGGCGATCTGCTTTTTGCGATGGTGACCGCTACTTGGCCATCGGGGCCAATTGGCGCACTGCCCGGCGCTGAAATCTTGGAGAATCGAACCTTGACTTTGCCAAGTCAACAACGAAATGGGGTTGGCGAAGCAATCGATCGGCTCTATGAAAAAACACAAGATGGCAGCATTACTTCAACAGCTGAGTTAATCCACGAAATTTCTCTCGCAAATGCCTCCTTGCTTGAGGACCTAAGGTCAGCGGTAAATCGCTGGACCGGACATGAAGTTAATTGGCATGGCAAGGACATTCCTAGGCCGCATCGACTTAGAGCAGTTGCATTAGCGATTGTTGGCACATACTTGTTCGGTTGGCTGGGCTGGCAACTAATGACTCACAATTTTTTGAATACCCCTGCAAGTCTGCCGAGCAGGCCTGCCGTTGCCGCGACACCAACTAGTTCTCCTACTCAGTCAAATACACTTTCGGCTACGCCGTCAGCAAGTGCTGATGTCTGGCCAACTATTTACGCAACTCCGGTCGATGCCAGAGATTATGACCCATTTGGTGACGGTGCGGAAAATCCAAAACTAGCCAAATTTGCAATCGATGGTGATTTAGAAACGGCCTGGGAGACAATCCCGTATTTCACAAATAGCTGGTCGCAAAAGTCGGGTGTGGGATTAGTGGTTGACTTGGGCAAACGGACGAACATCCGCCAAGTAGAAGTTACATTTTCCTCTCCGGCACACAGTGGAACTGTTTTTATTTCCGATGACCCAGAGCCAGATACTGCTAAAGCAACCGTGCTTGCAACAGTGAGCAATGCCGATCAAGTGCATAATTTCAGTTCATCCCAAAAAGTAACGGGGCGCTATGTTCTAATTTGGCTTACTAAACTTCCGAGAAATCAGTTCGGCAGCTTGGTTGGTGGAATAGCTGAAGTCAAGATCGGGTTGTAACTGATACTTAGTCAACTGCCTAGACGCCCGACTGCGTAAACTAATCAAAGCAAGTACACATAGTAAGGACTCTTATGGATAACGAAGTAGCCCAGGTAATCATCATTGGCTCTGGTCCATGTGGATATACGGCGGCAATTTATGCTGCTCGGGCGCAACTCAATCCGATTGTCTTTGAAGGTGCCGTTACCGCCGGTGGTGCACTAATGAACACTACCGAGGTTGAGAACTTTCCGGGCTTTCCAGAAGGAATCATGGGTCCTGCGCTAATGGAGAATATGCGCGCCCAGGCAGAAAGATTCGGCGCGCGGTTTATAACTGATGATGTTACTTCGGTAGATCTGGTCGGTGAAATCAAAACGGTAACAGATAGTTCAGGCAAGCACCGCCAAAGTCACGCCATAATTTTGGCTACTGGGTCTGGATATCGCGAACTTGGTTTACCAAATGAGAAAGCTCTCTCGGGTCATGGTGTCTCTTGGTGCGCAACTTGTGATGGATTCTTTTTCCGTGGACAAAACATTGCTGTAGTTGGTGGTGGCGACTCAGCGATTGAAGAAGCAACCTTCCTGACTCGATTTGCCGATAGCGTTACCCTGATTCATCGCCGTGGCGAGCTGCGGGCAAGTAAAATTATGGCGCAACGCGCGCATAATGATCCGAAAATTAAATTTGCCTGGAATAGTGAAGTAGCCGAGATCCACGGCGAAGGAAAGTTGACTGGAGTTACGCTCCGAGACACAAATACAGGAGTAACATCCGAGTTACCAGTTACTGGGCTCTTTGTTGCTATTGGTCACGATCCCCGCTCCGAATTGGTTAAAGGGCAAGTTGATCTAGATGATCAAGGGTATGTTTTGACGAAGCCAAATTCGACCGCCACAAATTTAGCGGGCGTATTTGCCGCCGGGGACTTAGTTGACCACACTTATCGCCAGGCGATTACTGCTGCCGGTTCAGGCTGTGCAGCAGCACTAGATGCCGAACGTTATTTGGCACACAAAGGCTAAACTCGGCTCGTCACACTCTATGCTTGAGTGAGCGAAGACCACCTTAAGGAGAAAAACATGGGTGCAACAGTACAAGTAACCGATGCCACATTTGCAGAGACGGTTCTTGCCAATAGCAAGCCGGTATTGGTTGATTTTTGGGCTACCTGGTGCGGACCGTGTAAGCAGGTGGCTCCGATTCTTGATGAACTTGCTGCTGAGCTATCAGACAAGTTGGTAATTGCAAAGATAGATGTAGATGAGAATCCAGCTATTGCAGCAAACAGTGGAATCACTTCGATTCCGACTTTGAATCTTTACAAAGATGGCCAGCTGGTCAAGCAGATTATCGGCGCGAAACCGAAGTCTGTTCTGCTTGCTGAGTTAGCTGAACATATCTAAATTCACAATGATTACCGTTTCACTGCGAAATGGTGACGTCGATCCAGTTGTAGTAGAGATCCGACAACGCCTATCGCGTCTTGGATTGCTTTCTGATCAGGGTACTCACCCGTCCGAAGTCTTTGATGACCAACTGCTTGAAGCCGTGCGAATTTTTCAGCAATCACGCGGGTTGACTATTGATGGAATTATTGGTCCACAAACTTATCGCCGACTCGAAGAAGCTCATTGGATTCTCGGGGATCGGATTCTTACCTACATGCCCGGAAAAATGATTCATGGTGAAGATGTTGCGACCTTACAACACAAATTACAAGAGCTCGGTTTTCATCTTGATCGACTTGATGGTGTCTTTGGTCCACAAACGGACCGCGCAGTTCGTGAGTTTCAGCGAAGTGTTGGATTGTCTGATGATGGCACTTGTGGTCCCGCGGTATTTGCTGCTTTCGCTCGGTTAGCCCGCACAGTTACCGGGGGTAGTCAAGAGCATCTGCGAGATTTGGCTGCGCTCGAGGCGCAACACACTATTGAGTCCGCGAGTATTTTGCTTGACATTAGTGACAGTGCTACACCACTGGCAGGAAGCAACTTAACGATAGGCGAAATCTGTTGGGACATCGCTACTCGACTCGAAGGCCGGCTCGCTGCGGCTGGGAGTTTAGTAATCCTTTCCCGTGCGCAGAATTCTGCACGGCCTGATGAGCAGGACTGTGCTCGATTAGCCAATGATCAAAAAGTAGATCTAGTAGTTTCGCTACATCTCGATGTCTGCCCAGATGCTCAAGCAAATGGAATCGCTACCTCATTTTTTGGCCACAATCTCTCTCGTTCAGCGATGGGTGCGCGTCTGGCTGAGACCGTGCAACAAGAGATCGCCAATCGCACAGCTCTGAAAGATTGTCGGACCCATGCCCGCACATGGGATTTATTACGATTGACCAAGATGCCGGCTGTACAGATTGATTTGGGTTATGCCTCGAATGTGCGAGATAGTGAGATCCTCAGTAATGCACAGCAGCGAGACGCTATTTCTAGTGCGCTAGCAGTCTCGATCGGCCGAGTTCTTGCCGTACGAATTGGCTAACTGAACCGGTTTTTCTGCAGGCGCACCAAAGATTTTGCTTTGGGGAGGGTGACTGAGGTTAAGCACTCAAATAAATGTGATGTGGGTCACAATTATTTACTTCTCCACAGGTTGTTCACCTGTGCAAAACCCTAAAGTAGAGGTTCACCAAACATTCCCCGGGTTGGTGGATCAATGATTTCCACAATGCGGCGCAGATCTTCAAGGGTGGCGAATTCAATTACCACTTTTCCTCGTTTCTGGCCGACCATAACCGTGACGCGGGTGTCCAACCGATCTGTCATTCGCTGACTCAGTTCAGCAAGTCCTGGGGCACTAAGCGTTCCCTTACTTTGCGGTCTCTTGCTGGCAGGTTCGCTATCTGTTAAGCCAACGGCAACTATCTCTTCAACCGTTCGAACCGACAGTCCCTCTGCCACAATGCGAGCCGCAAGCTTCTCAATTGCCGCTGCGTCTTTGAGACCAAGCAATGCCCTGGCATGGCCAGCAGAAATAACCCCTGCTGCTACCCGGCGTTGCACCGTCGGTGGCAAATTCATCAAGCGCAAGGTGTTAGAGATTTGCGGGCGCGACCGACCCAATCTGCTAGCCAACTCTTCTTGTGTACAACCGAAGTCCTCTAGCAGTTGCTGATAAGCGGCAGCTTCTTCTAACGGAGTTAGTTGGGAGCGGTGCAGATTCTCCAATAAGGCATCGCGCAGCATTTGGTCGTCTGCGGTCTCTCGCACCAAAGCCGGAATAGTTTTTAAGCCGGCCTTTTTACTAGCCCGTAAGCGACGTTCGCCAGCAACTAGTTCGTAGCCTTCAGGCGTGGCCCGCACAACAATAGGTTGTAGCAAGCCGATTTCCTCAATTGAGTGGACCAGCTCAGACAAGGCATCTTCATCAAAATGCTTTCGCGGCTGAGCCGGGTTTGGCACAATCTTTCGGATTGGTAGCTCCACCAAAGTAAGGCCAGCTACTGACATGGCATCAGCATTTTTTGTACCGCTTAACTCCGTCTCCTTTGAGTTTGCAGCTTTTTGTGTCACAGATTTAGACGCTTTTGCTGGCTTTGGGCTGCCCGCATCAGACTTCTTAGCTGTGGCTGAGTGAGTTGTTTCACGTGAAACATCCGGTATCAGCGCGCCAAGACCTCGCCCAAGACTTTGTCGTTTTGCCATTAGTTTTCCTTTTCTATCCGCGTGCTGCAATTTCCCGGGCGGCCGCCAAATACGCAACCGCACCAGTGGAGCCCGGGTCGTAAGTTAGTACGCTTTGACCAAATGATGGAGCTTCAGCCACATAGGTTGATCTTGGGATGGCGGTTGCCAGGACTAGCTCACCGAAGTAACTTCGGACTTCCTCTGCCACCTGCAAGGAGAGGTTAGTCCTTGAGTTAAACATGGTTAGCAAAATTGTGCTTACTGCTAACTCTGGGTTTAGTCGATCCCGTGCGAACTCAATTGTTCTGAGTAGCTGCTGAACACCTTCAAGAGCATAAAATTCACACTGAATTGGAATCAAAACCTCAGATACGGCAGCTAAAGCATTGATCGTGAGCATGCCTAAACTCGGCGGGCAATCTACAAAAATGTAGTCAAAATCATTGGTTTCAAGCAGTAAAGCGATGGCCTTGCGCAACAGAAATGGCCGTTCAGTTTCAGAGAAACTAGTGATTAACTCGATGTCAGCACCGGCAAGATCTAACGAGGCCGGTAAACACCAAAGGCTTTCATAGCCAGGAGCAGGCGACATGCATTGAGTTATTGGCTCCCCATCCACAAGCACGTCATATGTTCCTACGGCCTCTTCTTGATGGTCCACCGCTAGTGCGGTCGATGCATTTCCCTGTGGATCAAGATCTATTACCAAAACGTTTAATCCACCTAGGGCCATTGAAGCAGCGAGATTTACTGCTGATGTCGTTTTTCCCACTCCACCTTTTTGGTTTGCGACTGTTAAAACCCTAGGGTGCTTTGGCTTTGGAAAACTGCCCTTTAGACCAGTGCGCACATAGACGGCAGCAGCCGCTGCTGCTGCCAATGGCGTATCTTCTTGGCTGAAATCCATGTTTTGGCCCCACCTTCTGCGGTAAGCATATTGTATTTAGCAGACACGCCTGACGGTGCCACCCAGGTAAATTTATTTGCTTGGTTACGAACGAATATTTAGTTGCGAACTACTCGAACTACCGTAGTAGGCGGGTACACTAAACCTTGCCCCGCCTGGCAAATTTGCGCGTACAACCCCTTAAGTTCTTCAGCTGCCTGCTCGATTTCACCGGCAGCATTACTGCCTTTCATCGCAAGTAACTCTCCGCCTGGCGCAACTAACGGCATAGCTAGGCCTAACAACTTTGCTAATGGAGCTACCGCACGAGCTGTGACAACTTGAGCCTGCTCGGTAACCTGCTCTGCTCTAGCTCGCAAAACGGCAACATTCGCTAAACCGAGATCCGAAGCTACTTCCTGCAGAAATTCACTTCGGCGTAGAAGTGGCTCAACTAAAGTCACCGCACAATCTGGGCGAATTATTGCCAGCACTAATCCTGGCAAACCAGCACCGCTACCAATGTCGATTACTTTTGCCCTAGCAGGAATAAGCTCAGCAACTGCAGCGCAATTGGCTAAATGTCTATCCCAAATCCGGTCCACTTCGCGAGGTCCAATTAAACCGCGAATCACGCCTTCGGTTTCTAGCCAATGGGCATATGAACTAAGTTGCTGTGCTACGGCAGGGTACTGATCTAGAAGATTTTGATGTTTCACGTGAAACAACCACCACTTTGAAAAACTAGTCCATTTTGCTTTCGTGGATTAGCTAGGCAACTAGGCAGGGTGAACGACAATTCGGCGATTAGGGGTTTCGCCCTCGGAAACGCTCTTCGCGCCAGCCTCGGCAACCGCATCATGGACAATTTTGCGTTCAAAAGACGTCATTACACGCAACTTAATTGGCTCGCCTGATTCTAAGACTTTGGCAGCGGTCTCTTGGCCGAGAATCGTTAACTCAGCTCGTACTTTCTCTCGATGGCCTGAGATGTCGAGCATTAATCTAGAACGCTCACCAGTTTCTCGAGTCACTGCAAGGCGGGTGAGCTCCTGAAGTGCGTCTAGAACTTTACCTTTATCGCCCACTAGCTGAGTTAATTCAGCGCCAACAATACTGACCATCGCTCGACCGTTTTGTACATCCATGTCGATGTCGCCATCAAGATCGGCGATATCCAAGATGCCTTCCAGATAATCGGCGGCGATATCGCCCTCTTGTTCTAGTAATTCAGATTTTTCAGACATGTTGTCCCTTTCTATGAGAAACGGAGGTTGACCGTTTCACGTGAAACCTAGTTTTTCTTCTTGCGAGACTTTCGGGTTGGTTGGTTGCGTTGAGTCTTTGATTCTGTATCCGGGGTGGGCGAGCTTTCAGAGTCGGTGATTGGTCCCGATTTTTTAGCAGCCTTGGCATCTTTTCGTGCTTTGAGTGCCGCTTCAGCGGGAGTTCCCGGTTGCGGACTATTACGAATGACATAGAACTGCTGGCCCATCGTCCAGATGTTTGTTGTCAGCCAGTAAAGCAGCACACCAACCGGAAAGTTGATGCCTGAGATGGCAAAAATAAATGGGAAAACATAGAGCAAAATTTTCTGCTGCTGCACCATTGGGTTATCTGGGGCTGAGTTCTTAACAATTAATTGACGCTGGGTTAGAAAGGTAGTGGCAGTCATCAAGATGATTAAAATGACGGTGACCCAAGCTGTCGCAGCTGGGCTCGCAGTAGTACCTCGATGAGTAAAGGTCGCATAAAGCGGAGCGCCGAAGATGGTTGCATTATGTGCCGAGTCCACTAATTCACTGGACATTCCGCCTTTTGGATGGGATTGTGCGATCCCCTGCAAAACTTGGAACAGGGCAAAGAAAATTGGTGCTTGAGCCAAAATCGGCAAGCAACTTGAAAGTGGATTGGTGCCAGTTTCCTTGTAGAGCTTCATTAGTTCCTGGGAAGTTCGCTCCCGGTCGCCGGCATACTTTTTCTGAATCTCTTTGACTTTTGGCTGAATTAGCTGCATGTTGCGCTGACTCTTGATTTGCTTAACGAAAAGTGGAATTAGCAAGATTCGAATTAAAACCACTAGGCCAACTATGGATAAGCCCCAAGCCCATCCGCTTGATGGCAAGAAGATTATTGACAGGATGCGATGGAAGAACGTCAAAATACTCGCGACTATGGTTTCCAGCCAATTAATCGGATTCATCCTTGACTTACCTGCCTATCATTATTAGTTGAAATTTCAATTACTTTTGAGCTTCTCCAAGTTCCTTTTTCTGGAACTGGGTCAACACCACCGGCCGCCCAGGGATGGCACCGAAGTAATCTCCCCGCGGCTAACAGAATACCTTTGATTGCTCCGTGTGTAGTAACCGCCTGTATGGCGTAAGTGGAACACGAAGGATAGTAACGGCAAGTGGGACCAAACATAGGGCTAATAAATTTCTGATAACCGCGGATTGGCAAGATAACTACGAATTTGAAAACTCGCCCAAACGTGGTTTGCCATAGTGCTTTGATCATTGAAATAAACCTATTAGTGAACTTTGCTAATTGTCTCAGTGAACGCCCGATTCAAATCTGTAAATTGTGCATCTACCACTTCCGGTAAGGCGCGCACCACAATTCGACTACCAGCGGGTACTTTTTCCAGGTTTTGCGTAACAATTTGGCGTAATTGCCGAGTTATTCGATGCCTAACAACAGAATTTCCAACTTTTCGACTGACGGCAAAAGCAAAGGTGGCACATTGATCTTCGGTTCTAACTACGTGAAGAACGAAATATTTACTGGCATAACGGCGACCCGATTTTAAAGTTTCGGCGATTTTAGGCGATTTGCCAAGCCGCAGGGCGGCAGGAAGCATTGCAGTTTACGCTGAAATGCGGGCGCGACCCTTTGCCCGGCGGGCAGAAAGAATGCCACGGCCAGCGCGGGTGCTCATGCGCTCACGGAAGCCGTGAGTCTTGGCCCGGCGACGGTTATTCGGCTGGAAGGTACGCTTTGACATTTCTGCAGCTCTTTCGGGAAGTCAATTAACATCACAAAGATACGCGGTCTGTCTCTGCTGGTCAAACTGGGTTGTTTGCCACTTAAAACCTAAGCATTTAAATTTTTTGCACAGCCGCTTGTCAAATTTATCCACAGGTCGTAGTCTGCTACTTCTAGCCTGTGGATATTGTGAGGGGAAATCTATGGAAAGTGTTGATTTAACTGATATTTGGGCTCAAACACTCGAGTCACTTTCTAAAGGTGCGTTGACCGCCCAGCAACGGGCATTTGTCACCTTAACTCGCCCCCTTGGCTTAGTCGGTGACACAGCGTTGATCGCAGCACCTAATGAATTTACAAAAGATGTCTTAGAGAGTCGATTAAGTCCAATTGTGTGTGATGCACTTTCTGCAACTTTGGGTCGTGAAGTGCGACTAGCGGTAACCGTAGATGAATCAATTGCACCGGAACTAGACGATGATGCAACTGACGATTTGGCTGACTCAACATATGCTGACATTGAGACCGCTGAACTTACTTCGGATCCAAATCCAGCTTTGCCGCCACAAGCTTCACGCGGACCCGCACCCGCACCACGTACCGATGAAGAAGGAAGTCGACTAAATCCGAAATATACTTTTGACACTTTCGTGCCGGGTGCCTCAAACCGATTTGCTCATGCTGCTGCTCGCGCCGTCGCCGAAGCTCCAGGTAAGGCTTATAACCCACTATTCATTTATGGTGAGTCTGGTCTTGGCAAGACGCATTTACTACACGCAATTGGGCATTACACGCGAACACTTTATGCCGGATCAAAAGTTCGATACGTAAGTAGTGAAGAGTTCACCAACCAGTTCATTAACTCAATCCGCGATGACCGGGCAAAAGAATTTCAGCGTAAGTACCGTGATATTGATGTTTTGCTTGTTGATGACATTCAGTTTTTGAGTGGAAAAGTCCAGACGCAGGAAGAGTTTTTTCACACTTGGAATACATTGATTAATGCCAATAAGCAAATTGTGGTTACATCGGACTTGCCACCAAAACAACTTCAGGGTTTTGAGGATCGGATGGTTTCTAGGTTTGCTAGTGCGTTACCAACTGATGTACAGCCACCGGACTTAGAAACTCGTATTGCGATCCTTCGGAAAAAATGCGCTCAAGAAAGATTGAGTGCCCCTCAAGATGTTTTGGAATTTATTGCTTCAAAAATGTCAACAAACATTCGAGAACTTGAAGGCGCACTTATTCGAGTAACTGCATTTGCTAGCTTGAACCGGGCACCAGTTGATTTAAATCTGGCAGAGATTGTTTTAAAAGATTTAATTACCGATGTAAGTGGACCAGAAATTTCAGCGAGTTCAATTATGGCTCAGACGGCAAATTATTTTGGTGTGACACTAGAGGATTTAACTGGCGCTAGCCGGTCACGAACACTGGTTACCGCGCGCCAGATCGCTATGTATTTGTGCCGTGAACTTACTGATTTATCACTGCCAAAAATTGGTCAACAGTTTGGTGGCCGCGACCACACGACAGTTATGCACGCAGATCGTAAGGTTCGCCAGCTTATTGCCGAACGCCGCAGCCTCTACAACCAAGTAAGTGACTTAACAGCTCGGATTAAGGCTCAGCCGCGCTAGATTTAGGTAAATATTGTTAAATGTGTAATTTTGCACATTATGTCAATAAAGAACCAGAAGTTGCATATATGCACATTGTGGATAACTTTGTGGATAAAAGCTAGTGTTAAATTTTGGTTGTTTTCGTTCTGTAGGAAACCTGCTAACAACCTTTGGGACGTCCACAAAATCCTGTGGATAACTGTGGATAACCTTCTGGCTTTAGAGTTAATGTGGATAAGCCTGTTGGTTATCCACAAGGTTATACCGCTTAAAAATACTTTTGGTTATTGAGTAAATGTCGTTTTTCCACACTTTCCACGGGTGCTACTACAACTACGAAAAAGATATATATCTGCTGACCGACAACCAACTGACCTGTAGATAACAAAATCTGTCTTGTAATTTTGTGTTTTATTGATACTTGTCTGGTGTGTGTGCCAACATTGAGGCTCACTAAAGTACTAAGTACCAAAACATATTGATCTTTTAAGGAATTTATTGTGAAGTTTCAAGTCGATCGAGATTTAATCGCCGAAGCTGCTGTTTGGGTGGGGCGGGTAATCCCTCAACGGCCGACGCAACCAATTTTGCGCGGAATTCACATTGTTGCTTCAGATAACAAATTAACTATTTCAGGTTCAGATTTGGATGTACGCAATCAAGAGGTAATTAATGCAAATGTTTATGAACCAGGCGAGGTGCTAATTTCTGGTCGGCTCCTATCTGACATCATGCGAGCGCTACCTGCCGCACCTATTGACTTTGTTGCAACAGGAACCAGGGTGGAAATCACAAGTGGTAGATCATCATTTACTTTACAAACCATGCCAACCGCAGAATATCCACCAGCACTAGAAATTCCAGAACCCTCAGGAACTGTAAACTCAAAAGAATTCACCACACTTATTTCACAAATTGGTGTTGCGGCAGCTCGGGATGACTTTAGACAACATCTAACAGGAATAAACTTCATCATCGAAGGCGACAACATGGAGCTCGCAGCCACAGATGGTAACCGACTAGCTGTTGCAAAATTAAACTGGTCACCAATATCAACCAAAATTTCTACTACAGCATTAGTGCCAGCAAAATATATCGTTGATGTAGCAAAATCTATTTCAGGAACCGAAGAAATAACACTCTCGTTTTCCCAGGGAAACGAGGGCTTAATCGGAATCACCGCCGGTTACCGACAAACAATTAGCCGAACTATAGCCACATCTTTCCCCACCTATAAATCGTTATTGGAATTCGAAACAACCTCGACAGTTCAGATAGACACGGCAAAACTTATTGAAACCGTGAAGCGTGTCTCGCTCGTACTAGACAACAATTCGCCAATCGCCTTGAGTTTTTCCGATGGAGAAACTTGTGTATTCGGGGCTGGTGGAGTTGGTGAAAGATCAGAGGCCCGTGAGTATCTTGAAAGCTCTCTAGTTGGGGAGCCACTTACTCTTGGTTTCTACCCACACTTTTTAATCGAAGGTCTAACTTCAATCAATGAGCCGTTCACACAAATTGAATTGAAGGAACCAATGAAACCAGCACTCCTAACCGGATTATCTGAAATAAATGGCCCGGCCAAAGATGCACATAAATATTTGTTACTGCCTCGCCGACTCGACTAATGAGAATAAATTCAATCGGACTGGTTAATTTTCGAAACCACGAGTTATTTCGCTTAGAACTAACACCAGGAAGCACGGCAATCATCGGCCGAAATGGCCTTGGAAAAACAAATGTGATCGAAGCAATTCATTACACTTCGACACTGCAAAGCCATCGAGTGAATCAAGATGGTCCACTAATTAAACATAACTGCGATAGCGCCTTCATAGAACTCTGTGCACAAAAACAAAACCGACAAGCAAAAGTTACCGTCACAATTAACCGTGAGAAGCCAAACACCTTTGAAGTTAACGGCTCGCAAACACGAAAACCAAAAGATGTTGCAGGGATAATTCAAACCGTAATTTTTTCACCCGAAGATTTAAATCTAGTAAAAAATGAGCCAGCTTCGCGAAGAAATTTCCTTGACGAGTTCCTAATTTTGCAGACCCCGAGGCTTGTTGAAGTAAAACATGATTATGAAAAAGCGTTAAAACAGCGAAACAGCCTACTTAAGTCGGCTGCCGGTCGGCCATTAGGCGAAACCGCAAAAGCAACACTTAGTGCTTGGGATGAGCAACTAATCAAATTTGGCGCAGAGCTTGTCTTTAATCGTCTCAACGCAATAGAAAAATTAGTTCCGCACTTAACTGAATTTGGAAATGTAATAAGTGGCGCGACCGAACCCATTCAAGCAAGCTATCAAGCGAGCTGGCTGACCAAAAATGCCAGGGACTTAACGGAGATATCAAACCAACTTCAAACAGCCCTAGAATCTAGAATTAAAGAAGAAATATCTCGCGGCCAAACATTGTCAGGACCACATCGAGACGATTTGTTACTTGAATTAAACAGTGCACCGGTTCGCAATTTTGCGTCACATGGCCAATCTTGGTCAGTGGCGATTGCCCTTCGGCTAGCAACATTTGCAGTGCTTAGAGAATTTGAGTCTGATCCGATTTTAATTCTCGACGATGTCTTCGCTGAGTTAGATGCCCGTCGCCGATCAAGATTAATTTCGGTAATTTCTGCTGTTGAACAAACTCTAATCACTGTTGCAGACACCAAAGACATCCCAGATGAACTTAAATCCACTAATTATTGGCTACCAGATGAGTTGACTCATGCTGACCAGTAGCCAGCAAGAGTTTCTTAAATCAGTTCTTAGTCGAGCTCGACTTCGCCGAGGCATTCAACCGCGTTCAAGCAACACAACGAACCGAGTAGCAGCCGACCAACGAAGTGGCCCCGGTCCAGATGTGCGCGACCCAGCAACATTAGCGATGTTGATCGACCACCTGATTGTGACTAGAGGCTGGGATCTAAACATCGTCGCTGGAAAAGTGAAAACACTATGGCCAGCACTTGTTGGGGATGACATTGCTAATCATGTTCAAATTGAAACTTTAGATTTAGCTTCAAGTGGGAGCTCAGGAGTGCTAGTCCTACGCGCAGAATCAACTGCTTGGGCGACTCAAATTCGACTGATGCTTTCAACAATCGAAGAAAAGATTGATGCAGAATTTGGTAGCGGAACAATCACTGAGATCAAAGTTTTAGGTCCGACAGCGCCGTCTTGGAAGCATGGCTTGCGCAGCGTTTCGGGTCGCGGTCCACGTGACACATATGGGTAGTTTTTTCAACAAAAATTGACCAGAAAACCGATAGGATTAAGGTACTCAAACCCGACATCCAGTGGCCCTATTTTCTGCTGAATATCGGGGGTTTTATCCCACTAACTGGAAGGCTAACTAGTGTCTTATGACGCCAGTGCCATCCAGGTCTTAGAAGGCCTGGATGCTGTTCGTAAACGCCCTGGAATGTACATCGGTTCTACCGGTGAACGAGGACTCCATCACTTGGTTTACGAGGTAGTCGATAACTCAGTTGATGAAGCATTAGCAGGACATTGCACTCACATAGACGTGACGATTTTGGCTGATGGCGCAGTGCGGGTGCGGGATAACGGCCGAGGAATTCCTGTGGACATTGTTCCATCAGAAGGAAAACCGGCTGTTGAAGTTGTGCTTACGGTTTTGCACGCAGGAGGAAAATTTGGCGGCGGCGGGTACGCAGTTTCGGGCGGCTTGCACGGCGTAGGTGTCTCGGTAGTGAACGCGCTATCAACGCATGTCGATGTAGAAGTAAAGCGCGAGGGTGCAATTTGGACGCAGTCTTATGACCATGGCGTACCGCGCGCCGACTTAGCCAAAGGCGGTAAAACCGATCAAACCGGAACAACTGTTACATTTTGGGCAGATGCCGACATTTTTGAGACAACCCACTATGACTTTGATACTTTAGCTCGACGTTTCCAAGAGATGGCATTTTTAAATCGCGGGCTTACTTTAACGCTAACTGACGAACGAGTGGCTACCTTTCTAGGCACCGACGAAAAAGGCGAAGAAGTAATTGAGCGTGGAAACCGAACCATAACTTATTTTTATGAAGGCGGCATCGCAGACTTTGTTCGACATCTAAATACCACAAAAGCGCCAATCCATCATGAAGTCATAGAGTTTGCTACCGAAGATGATGATCGCGGCCTTAGTGCTGAAATCGCGATGCAGTGGAGTAATGGTTACACCGAATCGGTTTACACATTTGCTAACACGATTAACACAATTGAAGGTGGCACGCACGAAGAAGGATTCCGTGCGGCATTAACTTCGCTAGTTAATAAATTTGCCCGCGACTGGAATATCTTGAAAGAGAAAGATTCGAACCTTTCAGGTGAAGATGTGCGCGAAGGCTTAACGGCAATAGTTTCCATTAAACTGCGTGAGCCACAGTTTGAGGGGCAAACTAAAACAAAACTTGGGAATACTGAAGCCAAAGCTTTTATTCAGAAAGTTGTAAATGAGCAACTGAGCGAATGGTTTGAGAAAAATCCAAGCGACGGTAAAGAGATCGCCCGCAAGTCAGTGCAGGCAGCAACTGCTCGACTAGCAGCACGCAAAGCCCGTGATTTAGCTCGCAACCGAAAAGGCCTACTTGGCGGCAGCGGACTGCCGGGCAAACTTAAGGACTGTTCTAGCACTGAGCCTGGCGAGTGTGAAGTGTTCATTGTTGAAGGGGACTCAGCCGGTGGCTCTGCGGGTCAAGGACGTGATCCACGTACCCAAGCTATCTTGCCAATTCGCGGAAAGATTTTGAATGTTGAAAAAACCCGACTCGATAAAGTGTTGGCAAACACCGAAGTTCAGTCGCTAATTTCAGCGTTTGGTACTGGAATTCAGGACGAATTCGACATAAATAAGTTGCGTTATCACAAAGTAGTTTTGATGGCTGATGCTGATGTCGATGGACAGCACATCCGCACCTTGCTACTAACTTTTTTGTTCCGCTACATGAAACCGCTAGTTGATGGTGGTTTTGTTTACCTAGCGCAACCACCGCTGTACAAAATTAAATGGTCTCGGGAAGCGCCTGCTTATGCTTACAGTGATCGTCAGCGCGACGAAGTTGTTGAAGCTGGACTAGCTGCTGGCAAGAAACTTCGTAATGAAGACATTCAGCGCTACAAGGGTCTTGGCGAAATGAACGCAGAAGAACTTTGGGAAACGACCATGGATCCACAACGTAGAGTCCTACTGCAAGTCTCGGTTGATGATGCTGCGCAAGCAGACCAGCTCTTTTCAACACTTATGGGTGAAGATGTCGAAAGTCGCCGCACTTTCATCCAGCGCAATGCTCGCGACGTACGCTTCTTGGATATTTAATGACTGAAATTTCAGAAACCAACGACCAGATTGAAATAGTCGACCTGCATGTAGAAATGCAGCGGTCCTATCTTGACTATGCGATGAGTGTTATCGTCTCACGCGCGCTACCGGATGTTCGCGATGGGTTAAAGCCAGTACATCGTCGAGTTATTTATGCAATGTATGACGGCGGATACCGACCAGACCGAGCATTTAATAAGAGCGCTCGTGTAGTTGGTGAAGTGATGGGCCAGTATCACCCGCATGGTGACAGTGCCATCTACGATACTTTGGTTCGTCTAACCCAAAGTTGGTCGCTTCGTTATCCACTTGCGCAAGGTCAGGGAAACTTTGGCTCGCCAGGAAACGACTCGCCAGCTGCTGCTCGTTACACTGAGGCCCGCTTGGCGCCAATTGCGATGGAGATGGTACGCGACATCGATCAAGACACCGTCGACTTCACTCCAAACTATGATGGCAAAAATCTTGAACCGACTGTACTGCCCTCTCGCTTCCCAAACCTGTTGGTTAACGGATCTTCGGGTATTGCCGTGGGAATGGCAACCAACATCCCACCGCATAATTTGCGCGAGGTAGCCGCTGGCGTGCAGTGGGCTTTAGAAAATCCCGAGGCAAGTCGCGAAGAGTTACTCGAAGCACTCATGGAGCGAATTAGCGGACCAGATTTTCCAACCGGCGCATTAATTGTTGGCAGACGAGGGATACAAGATGCCCAGCGCACTGGTCGTGGGTCCATCACCATGCGCGCTGTCACAGAGATCACCGAGGATAAACGCGGGCGCACTGTCATAGTTGTCACCGAATTGCCCTACCAGGTAAATCCGGACAACTTAATTTCACGCATTGCTGAACTGCACGATCAAGGAAAGATTTCTGGCATCGCAGACATCATCGATGAAACAAGTTCGCGCACTGGAATGCGCATCGTCATTGTTCTCAAGCGCGATGCAGTCGCAAAAGTTGTTTTAAACAACCTGTTCAAACACACTCAACTACAGGACAATTTCGGCGCAAACATGCTGGCGCTTGTTGATGGCGTGCCGCGCACACTCACTGTCGATGCGTTTGTCACGAACTGGATTGCGCATCAGATTGAAGTTATCCAGCGACGCACTGCCTACCGACTTCGCATTGCGCAGGAGCGCGTCCACATCTTGATTGGCTTACTCAAAGCTATATCCCGAATCGATGAAGTGATTGCATTAATCCGTGGTTCAGCATCGGCAGCCGTTGCTCAACAAGGCCTACAAGATCTACTTGAGATTGACGAAGTTCAGGCACAAGCAATTTTGGATATGCAACTACGTAAGCTTGCAGCACTAGAAGCAAGCGAACTGCAGAACCAGCATGACAAGTTGATGGCTGAAATTGCCGACTATCAAGACATCTTGGGTAGCATTATCCGCCAGCGCACGATTGTCAGTGAAGAGTTAGCCGAAATAGTGGCGAAGTTTGGTGATGAGCGCCGCTCGCAGATTGTTGCGGACGAAAATGAAGTAACTAACGAAGATCTGATTGTAAATGAGCCAGTCGTCGTCACTATTACCGCAGACGGTTATGTAAAGCGAACTAAGGCGGCACTCTATCGGGCACAGCGCCGTGGGGGTCGAGGCGTGAAGGGAGCGGCTCTTAAGCAAGACGATGTGGTTGCCCATTTCTTTGTCACCACGACACATAACTGGATTTTGTTCTTCACTAACCGGGGTCGAGTTTTCCGGGTTAAAGCTTATGAATTGACCGAAGCTGGTCGCGATGCTCGTGGCCAGCATGTAGCCAACCTCTTACAGTTAGCACCAGATGAAGAGATCGCCCAGGTATTAGATCTGAAGAGTTACGAACAAGCTCCGTATTTGGTCTTGGCAACTCGTGGTGGAATTGTGAAGAAGACAAAACTAACCGAATACGATTCACCGCGTAGTACTGGATTGATTGCGATCAACCTAAAAGACGAGGACACACTCGTTAGTGCTCAGTTGGTAAGCGCGCAGGATCATGTCATTTTAGTTTCCAAACTTGGTTACTCGGTCCGCTTCCATGCATCTGACGAAATTTTGCGTCCGATGGGTCGTAGTGCAACTGGTGTAATAGGAATTCGGTTCAAGTCTGAAGACGACTTCCTGTTGTCTCTCGAAGTTGCGAATGCTGAAGACTTCCTCGTTACTGTCACTGATGGAGGTTGGGCAAAGCGCACCGAGTTGTCTGAGTGGCGCTCTATGGGACGCGGAAATCAAGGCGTTCGGGCAATGCGTTTAGTCGAACGCAGGGGCGGGCTCGCTGGCGCACTTGTTTGTAAAGGCGATGATGAATTATTTGCGATTGCTTCAAATGGCATTGTGATTCGCACTCGTGTTGATGAAATTCGCGCAGCTGGTCGCGACACCATGGGCGTTTCGTTGATGAGAGTCGCCGATGAGGACCAGGTAGTCGCAGTTGCTAGGTCATCAGCAGAGACATTGGCACGACTAGAGGAATTAAATCTTGACGAACCAACCGATGTTGAAGTTTTGGATGCCCAAGAGGTAACTGAAGAAACATCTGAGTCGGAGTAAGCAGATGACAACAGGTTCCGAAGAAGCAGATTTTGCCCCGAGCACTCGCAAAGTTCGGATTACTCGACTTGATCCTTGGTCAGTTGCCAAGTCCTCGTTTATCTTGGGCGTAGCAATCGCTGGCATCATCATCGTTGCGACCATTGTGCTTTGGCTGCTTCTGTCCGCCGCCGGAGTTTTTGAGGCGATAACGGGACTATTTAGATCCGTTTCAGGAAATGAAGATTCAGCTGGCGTGAACTTCCTGTCCTTGGGGCGACTAGTCGGACTTTCCATGGTGATTTCTGCTATTGAAATTGTGCTACTTAGCGTTCTATCTACAATTTTCGCTGCCCTCTACAACCTCAGCGTAGGGTTCACTGGTGGAATTGAAGTGGATGTCGCAGATGAGCAGTCAAACTAGCCCCCATTTTGGGAGATTCGCGAAGTTGCGGTAATCTCGTAAACCGCGCGAAAAATACCAGCGTCATTAGCCCAAAGTGGCTATAGTCCTGGTGCAAGGAAGAGGTCGATCCAAAGTCGATCAAAGTAAGGGCCTATAGCTCAGCTTGGTTATAGTCCTGGTGCAAGGAAGAGGTCGATCCAAAGTCGATCAAAGTAAGGGCCTATAGCTCAGCTTGGTTAGAGCGCTTCCCTGATAAGGAAGAGGTCGATGGTTCAAGTCCATCTAGGCCCACGCAAGTTCAAGAAAGGATTGCGATGAAAAAGTTTTTATTAGCTGTACTCGCACTGGTCGGTTTCGTTGGTTACAAGCAAGCAAAAGCCAATAAAGCCGAACAGGACTTGTGGACACAAGCTACTTCTGAGTAGTTTAGAGTTCTGGATTTATCCAGGGGACTTAGCTCAATTGGTAGAGCACCTGCTTTGCAAGCAGGGGGTTAGGGGTTCGATTCCCCTAGTCTCCACAGCGGGGCCGCACATGCGGCCCCTTTTTTGTATCGTTAGTTAAGCAACTAAGTCAAAGGTGACGAAATGTTTGAGGTTCTTCGCGAGACCCCAGCACTTACTCGCCGTTTGCTTTTCGGAAACTTCCTAAGTTCTCTTGGAAGTGGCCTGACTCTGCCACTGTTGATTGTTTACTTAAACCAAATTCGTGGCTTCTCGTTAATAACTGCTGCATTAGTAATTTCTTGGATGTCGATCTTTGGCCTGGTGGCGACTGGACCAGTTGGGTGGGCAATTGACCGTTTTGGTCCAAAACCGGTGATGATTACTGGACTAACCATCCAGACTGTGGCAACTGCCAGCTGGTCTTTCGTTCACTCACCTTCGCAGGCGTATCTAATCGCTGCACTAACCGCACTTGGGCAGTCAGGACTTTGGCCCGCACAAAATACCATCGTTGCCCGAATGGTGCCACCAGAAAAGCGCCAAAACATTTTCGGCATCTCATTCATGTTTTTGAATCTTGGACTTGGCATTGGCGGTCTAGCAAGTGCACTCATCGTTGACTTGAATGACCCAGGAAGTTTTGTCCGGTTGTACCTGATAGACGCCTGTTCGTATTTGCTCTACCTTGCCGTCATCGCATCAATTCCTAATTTCAAATTCAATTCTGAGCATGAAAGTAGTCAAGGGAGTTATCGAGACCTATTGAAGGATCGCAAACTCATTTACTATTTCTTCACAACATTACTAATGTTGACTTGCGGTTATGGGTCGATGATGGATGCGGGTATTGCTCCACTGCTTACCGTTTTTGCAGGACAATCGGCAAAGACGCTAGGACCTATATGGGCAATCAATACTTTTGTGATCGTGATAGGTCAGCTTTACTTCATAAAACTTTTACAGGGACGTTCACGCTCTCGACTCCTGCAAGTCATTTCCTTGCTATGGGCAACATCTTGGATAGCTCTGGGAGTTGGGCTGAAGTTGCCCGGGTTATTACCGGCCGTTCTTGCTGGACTAGCAATGGCGATTTTTGCAGTTGGAGAAATGGTTTGGTCTCCAGTTGGGCCCGCTATCCCGAATGATTTAGCGCCAGAGCATCTACGGGGCCGGTACAACGCCGTGAGTTCGCTGAACTGGTCTCTTTCAGGTGCCATTGGCCCAGCAATCGGCGGGTTCATGCTGCATCGCAATTGGCCCTACCAATGGATAGCTCTACTAATTTTAGGTTGTGGAATTTCGGCTCTTATGGCTGAAAAACTGCGAAAGCAACTGACGCCGACCCAAGATGGCTTAACCTAAAATATATTTTTTGTGCACAGGTATTAACTAAAAAAACCCCGTATTTACAAGGAATTTTGTCAAACTTTCGGTTAACTCGCACAAGTTATCACCAAGCAATAACTGGTAAACAAGGCATTTTCCCCATTTTATCCACAGAGTTATCAACAGGGGTCATTGTCAGTGTCAGGGCAGCAATCTAAAGTCGGGCTATCGCGTAAAGAGAATTTGAAGGTGCACATGAGCGTGGCAGAAATCCCAAGGGGATATCCAGCAGATCAACTTTTAACTCCGCCCCAAGATTTAGTTGCAGAACAATCTGTTTTGGGCGCGATGCTTCTGAGCAAGGACGCGATTGCTGACGTAATCGAACACCTTCACGAAAATGATTTTTACAAGCCAGCTCACTCCACAATCTTTGCGGCGATTCTAGATATCTATGGCCGAGGTGAGCCAGCTGACGCAATCACAGTTTCAAACTACTTAACTAAAGCTGGCACATTAAGCAACATCGGCGGTGTAAGTTACCTGCACACCCTTGTCTCTGGTGTACCAACCGCAGCTAATGCTGGTTACTACGCCCGCATCGTAACTGAACGCGCAGTACTACGCCGCCTTGTTGAAGTAGGTGCCCGCATCACTCAGATGGGTTACTCAGCCGATGGTGAAATTGATGCCTTAGTTGATCGTGCGCAATCCGAAGTCTTTGATGTAACTAAGCAACGCCGGTCAGAAGATTACCAACCGCTGTCCGTCATCATCCCAAAAACACTCGAGGAAATTGAAGCTATTGAGGGTCATGGCGGCCAGCTACTGGGCGTGCCCACTGGCTTTTCAGGACTGGACAACATCACACACGGACTACATGGCGGTCAGCTGATAATTGTTGCCGCCCGACCAGGTATGGGTAAGTCCACTTTGGCACTTGACCTTGCCCGCAGTGCAAGCATCAAAAATAATATGACCTCCGCAATTTTCTCACTTGAAATGAGCCGTAATGAAATTGCGATGCGTCTACTCTCTGCCGAAGCAACAGTAAATCTAAGCGCAATGCGTGGAGGCAATCTAGTCGAGGCCGACTGGGATCGGGTGGCTAAACGCATGGGTGGTATTTCAGAAGCGCCATTATTTATTGACGACTCACCAAACATGACCATGATGGAAATTAGGGCTAAGGCTCGTCGGTTGAAACAGCGTCACGACTTA
The DNA here is from genome assembly GCA_009923495.1 of Actinomycetota bacterium. Taxonomy (NCBI): domain Bacteria; kingdom Bacillati; phylum Actinomycetota; species Actinomycetota bacterium. The sequence continues at coordinate 51,004 of RFTJ01000004.1, read as the reverse complement.
CGATTAATCATCATTGACTACATCCAGCTGATGAGTTCTGGCCGCCGAGTAGAAAGTCGTCAAGTAGAAGTTAGTGAATTTTCACGCTCGCTGAAATTGCTCGCCAAAGAGCTTGATGTGCCGGTCGTTGCGCTTAGCCAGTTGAACCGAGGTCCGGAACAACGTCAAGACAAGAAGCCGATGCTCTCTGATCTGCGCGAATCTGGATCCCTGGAACAGGACGCTGATATGGTGATCTTGTTGCACCGTGAAGGGTTCTACGAGCCGGACTCGCAACGCCGAGGCGAGTCAGACTTTATTTTGGCTAAGCACCGCAACGGACCAACAGGAATTGTTACTGTAGCTTGGCAGGGTCATTACAGTCGTTTTGCCGAGATGGCAGCGTCCTCTTAGGCATGACAATCATTGATCGAGCACATCTTGCCGAGCTGTTAATTCGGGAGCGCCAAACCTACCGCACGAATAACCCAAAATCGTTGTCGTTATACGAGCAGGCGGACAACCTATTTGGTTCAGTGCCAATGACTTGGATGAATAAATGGTCAGGTGGCTTCCCACTGTACTTAGAGCGAGCACATGGTAATCGTGTTACAGACGTTGATGGCCACACCTACATCGACTTTGCGCTTGGCGATACTGGTGCGATGGCCGGGCACAGCCCACAGGCGAGCATTTCGGCAATAACTGAGCGCATTATTAATGCTGGTGGGATAACAACGATGCTTCCTACCGCAGATGCGCAGTGGGTTGGCGCCGAACTGACTAAGCGCTTCGGCTTACCACTGTGGTCGTTCACTCTAACTGCTACGGATGCAAATCGCTGGGCGATCCGCTTGGCCAGACTGGCAACCGGCAAGTCAAAGATTTTAGTTTTCTCATACTGCTATCACGGATCAGTAGATGAAACTTTTGCCGTGCCGGATGAAACTGGCAAGGCCGTTTCCCGGCCAGGCAATGTTGCCCCACCTATTCCGTTACACCACACCACTCGAGTTGTTGAGTTCAACGACTTAGCAGCCGTAGAGCGCGAGCTTGCCCATGGCGATGTCGCTGCAATTTTGACCGAGCCCGCTTTAACCAACATCGGTATCGTTCTTCCAAGGCCCGGATTTTTGCCAGGATTACGCGAACTAGCAACAAAATATCAAGCTCTATTAATGATTGATGAAACACATACATTTTCCGCTGGTCCGGGTGGCATGACCGCACGCGATAACCTCCAGCCCGACATCTTCATAATTGGAAAATCCATCGGCGCTGGCATTCCATCTGGCGCATATGGAATTACAAATGAAGTTGCTCAGGCAATTGCTGCACACGCTGAAGCTGACTTAATTGATGTTGGTGGAGTAGGTGGAACATTGGCTGGTAACGCGCTGTCACTGGCTGCGATGCGGGCAACACTCGGCGAAGTGCTCACTGATGCGGCTTTTGCTCACATGATCGAATTAGGAACTAGGTACACAAACCAGGTGCAGGAAATCTTGACCAAGTACGAGGTAGATTGGTCCATCGCACAAATAGGTGCTCGGGCTGAATATCGTTTTGTGTCACCAGCGCCAACTAGTGGCACCGATTCAGCAAATGCCAGTGACGATGCACTTGATGAATTTATGCACCTGTACATGTGTAATCGTGGCGTACTTATGACCCCATTTCATAACATGGCGTTAATGTGCCCGGCGACAACTGTTGAAGATGTAGACAAGCATCAGCAACTATTTGAATCTGCTATTCAAGAACTCACTCAAATTAGTTAACCGTCTAGAGTGGGAGTGTGAAGCTCACTACTCGCCTGTGGCTTTTTCTTGGCCTTGTCACAACCGTGATGGCTGCGGTGTCCGTTTGGGAAATTAGGGCTTATGACCAGGCTAGAACTCAGGTCAACACCTTAGTCCCAGAAGATGCCGATCTAGTACGAGTTGGAAATCAGCTTGTCGCCGTACTTACTATTTCAGCGATAATCAACTTGATCATTCTGGCTCTTGCTACATATTTTGCAAGGCGTTGGGTTGTTGTCCCGCTCCTTAGGCTGAGTCGACTTTTGCGCAAAGTCGCGAACAATGATCGCACAGTTGAGATTAAGCCGGTTAATGGAGCACCAGAAATCCGAAATATTTTTGCCGACTCTGAATCCATGCGAAAAAGTTTGGTTACCGAAATCGCCCGCGCTGATGAGCGAAACAAAGACCTGTTAGATCAGATCCAATTAACAAAGTCTGCAGAAAAATCACTTAATTCAAATGCGCCGATGGTGCGTGAAGTCAGATTTGCGTTAACTCCAAGGTTCAGGCGCAAAGACATCCACCCCCTAAATGTTGACTCCTATGTACGAGCAAATGCCGGCGTTACATCGGGCGATTGGTGGGACATTTTCTCCAATCGAGAGTCGCATTACCTAGTCCAAGTCGATGTTGAAGGGCACGACAACGCCTCAGCGATTGCTGGCCTGCAGACGAAAGCGATCTTTGCCGCAGCAATCGCAGCGGAAGTAGAACTTCATCGCATAGTTAAATCGGTCTCAGACATTTTGGTTCCTGATGACACCGATGAGTATCCGAAATTTAGTACCGCATTCGTGATTGAGATTCCCAGAGACATAGGCAAGCCTGCTAGTTGGCTTAGTGCTGGCCACCCTCCAGCAGTTTTAGCTAAGGGCGATGGCAGCAAGGTGCTCTTAAATTCAAGTGGCCCAATGTTGGCAGGATTCGGGCAAGTTTGGGACATCAGACAATTCTTTTTTGAACCAGGCATGAAACTCATTGTGGCTTCAGATGGTTTACATGAATTGCGAAATAGCGATGGAAGCGAGTTTTTTGAAGTCGATCAGATTGTTAATGCCCTAACTAAAGTGTCTACAGAATCAACTCCTCAAGAAGTTATCGAACAAATTGTTGACGACATGCAAGCCTTTGCTAAAGACGTCAATTTTGAAAACTGGGAAAAGCAGGATGACATTACGATTGTGGCAATTAGTCGGGAGTCAGTATGAACGATGGAGTCAAAATAAGAAAAGTCATTGAGAGGCTGCCCGGTTATAAAGCTGGGGCCGCCGCTGTGGCCATCGCAGACCATGAGCCATTCAAGCTATCTAGCAACGAAAACCCACTAAATCCACTACCGAGCGTTGCATTGGCAATTGCTCAAGCGGGGCAAGAGGTAAATCGATATCCAGACCCAAGTGCGTCGGCATTAGTGAAACGCATAGCGAGCGAGTTCGCAGTAGCAGAATCCAGCATTGCTTTAGGCACTGGCTCGGTAGGAGTTTGCCAGCAAATTGTGCAGGCGCTCTGTGATGCTCAGGATGAGGTAATTTTTGCTTGGCGCTCATTTGAGGCTTATCCAATAATTACGGCCATAGCTGGTGCAGTGGCGGTTCGGGTTCCACTTACTGATGATGGATCGCACGATCTTAGAGGAATGCTTGATGCCATTACGGATCGAACCCGACTAATTTTTGTCTGCACCCCAAACAACCCGACAGGAAACATCGTTAAGCATGCTGACCTAGTTGAGTTCTTAGGCGAAGTGCCAAAACACATTCTCGTTGTTGTAGATGAGGCGTACATTGAATTCAATTGCGACGAGGACGCAACTGACGGAATTTTGGCATACAAGAACCATTCCAATGTAGCCGTGCTGCGCACCTTCTCTAAGGCTTACGGATTGGCAGGATTACGCGTTGGTTATGTGATTGCGCCGGAAAATGTTGCTGAGGCAGTTCGCAAGACTGCTGTTCCATTCGGAGTGTCATCAGTTGCTCAAGCAGCAGCCATTGCATCGCTAGATCACAAATCTGAATTACTGGAACGAGTTGCCGAGTTAGCGCAATTACGAACCTGGTTTGAAGCCGAGTTAGCCAAGTTAGGATTTGACCTGCCAAAGAGCCAAGCAAATTTTGTGTGGCTGGGTTTGGGCAGTCGTTCCGAAGAATTTACCCAAGCCTGCGCTTGTGTAGCCATAGCCGTGCGTTGTTTTGCAGGCGAGGGTGTGCGAATCAGTATCGGCGAACGGGAAGCGCTTGAAAAGTTACTTCCAATTTGTGCGCACTTTATCTAGTCGATTACTCGCTCAATAGTTTTTTAACTAAGGATGCGACTTGACCGCCGTCAGCGCGTCCAGAAACCTGCGGCTGGACAATTTTCATGACCGCTCCCATAGCACTAGGACCAGCCTGTCCACTTGCGGAAACTTCGGCTACCGCACTCGCGATGATTGCAGATAGCTCATCCTCAGACAGTTCCTCCGGCAAGTACTTCTTGATGACCGCAAGTTCTAAGTCTTCTTGCGCGGCCAATTCTGGTCGACTTGCATCGGTGTAGGCAACGCTGGCTTCCTTACGTTTCTTTGCCTCACGGTTTAGTACAGTGACTACTTCTTGATCACTTAATTCGCGGGCTTGCTTTCCGGAAACTTCCTCATTAGTGATAGCAGCGAGAACCATTCTGAGCGTAGAGACAGTAAGTGTTTCTTTACTGCGCATTGCGTCATTTAAATCGGCCTGCAAAGTTTCTTTCAGTGAGTTCATGATTTCTCCTAATCAGCAAAAGTCTATGGGTTTGGTTCAGTGGTCGGAGCAGGATCTGTCGGCGTAGGTGTCGGTGGTTTTGTAGGCGCAGATGTTTTCGTTGGCCGACTGGTTGGCGTTCCTGCTGGTCTATTAGTCACATTAGAACTTGGACTTGCAGAAGCACTAGGAAAATAGCTAAAGAAGTTATTAGCTGCATTACACTTTTCTAATTCGGCACCCGTCATGTTCGGACATAAACCAAACTGTCCGTAATTGTCGTAACCGCCAGCGTTAAGTCCAAAGAGCGTCTTCAATCTCCATTTGGTCTTTGGTGTACCTGCTAATGCCCCGGCCATCGCATCTCGCCAGATGGGACCTGGTAATAAGTATCCGTAAACCTGGGCGTAGTAAGTCCCATTAATCGTTACATTGCTCATCGGATATTGTTGACCACCTCTTGGGTCCCCGACCCAAACAGCAGCGGCTAAGTCTGGAGTGAAGCCAACAAACCAAACCGCAGCATGGTTATCAGTCGTTCCCGTCTTACCAGCAGCTGGGCGATCAAAGTACATCTGTGCTCCCGTTCGACCGCCAAGTGGACCATCAATAACCCCAGCAAGAATTGCAGTAACACTGTCAGCGACCTTTTCATCCAATACCTGACTACAACTTGGCGAGGGAGTATCAATTGCCTGGCCGTCACGGTCAGTAATACTAAGTATCGCGATGGGATTGCAGTGTATTCCGTGTCCAGCAAAAGTAGCCATTGCCTCAGCCATATCAAGTGTGGTTACATCAAAACAGCCCAGCGTGAAACAAGGTAGTTCTGGAATGTCTTGGCCATTGCCCAGGGTCACACCTAGCGATTTAGCGATAGCCGGTGGATCACAGATTCCCGTTTGTTCCTCCAAGCCGACGAAATAGGTATTTACAGAATAGGCAGTTGCCTGCAACATGTTAAATGTTCCAGAACTGGTGGAGTTTGCTACCGTCCAAGGTTCTCGCAAATTGCCAGTAGCACAATCACGGAAATTGTAAAAAGTCTTTCCAGATGGTGAAGGAATGTACTTGAACGGACTGATTCTTTGCTTAAGCGCTGCGGCAAGTGTAAAAGGTTTAAATGTCGAACCCGCTTGAAAACCAACGGTCCCATTGTGATTTAGGGGAGCACCATAATTAATAGTCGTCTTACCGATGCCGGAAGTGCCCCAAAGCCGATTTTGGGCCATCGCAACTATTTCGCCGGTTCCAGGTTTCATCATGGTGATTGAAGTTGCCTTTTGGCTTGGATCTTTGATCGGAATATATCGAGCTACCGATTTCTGCGCTGCTAACTGAGCCTTAGGGTCAAGGGTAGTTTTAATCGTCAGCCCGCCAACGTCAAGTAAATGAGCTCGAATTTCTGGAGTGGCACCAAAGGTCGGATCATCTCGTAAAACAGTCAAAACATAGTCGCAGAAAAATGGCGACTTTGAACTCGCACATCCATTTGGGATTATTGAGGGCTTTAGGTCAGCAGAGATGGGTCTAGCTATCGCGGTATCTGCTTCATCTTGAGTTATGTCACCAGTTCGTAACATCGCCGAGATGACTTCATTCCTGCGAAGTTCACCAGCTTTAGGAAATTGAATTGGGTCGAAACGTGATGGACTTTGTACTAGTCCAGCTAATGTGGCCGATTGAGTAAGCGTGAGTTGACTAGCGGTAGTTGAGAAATAGCGCCGAGCCGCGGCTTCAACTCCATAAGCACCACTGCCAAAGTAAGCAATGTTTAGGTAGCCTTGCAAAATCTGCTGCTTAGATAGTTTGTTTTCTAGACCAATGGCATATCGGGCTTCTCGAATTTTACGGCCAAGCGAAGGCTCAATGGCCGCCTTTTGCTCTTCCGGAGTCTGTGCGGCAGCCAATAATATCTGCTTCACATACTGTTGAGTGATCGTTGAGCCACCTTGAACTTGGGTCCCAGAGCCAGTGGAAATGAGTGCGCGAAGTGTTCCGCGGACATCAATCCCGGCATGTTGGTAAAAGCGCTGATCCTCGATGTCAATAACAGCACGCTGCATAACTGGGGCGATATTCTCAAGTGCAACCTCAATACGATCTTGCGAAAATAGGGTGGCGATTACATTACCCTGAGCGTCAGTAATGGTGTTCTGTAGCGGAAGCGGAACATCAGTTAGATCGGCCGGAAGCTGAGAAAAACCATTGGCGGAGTTCTTGGTAATTAGTCCCAAAGTTCCCACTACAGGGATAGCAGCGATACCCGCAACGATGCCCGCAAAGCCGACAAAAATCGCCATTTTCAGCAGCAAACCAAAACGAGGTTCAGAAGTTTTTGAATCCTCGGCTTTTGTCATAGTAGTTCCATGCTAAACGCAGGAATGGGCAAATGAGAACTGCCACTGCTGTTTGGAAAATTCCCGAATTGGGTATTGACAACAATGTGGCGAAAGTACGATGCTTATGTCATCGGGTCACGCACATAGTGTGCGCTACATCGACAAAGAAGTCGAGTGTGAAGGGATACTTAAGTGCAGTCTGACTGGAATGACAACTGGAACAATGAAGCCGCTTGTGTTGATACTGATCCAGACATGCTTTTTGTCCAAGGCGCCGCACAAAACCGAGTAAAAATTATTTGCGCAGGTTGTAATGTGCGCACCGAATGTCTGGCTGTTGCTCTCGACAACCAAATTGAATATGGCGTCTGGGGGGGCATGACCGAACGAGAGCGACGTGCATTATTGCGTCGCCGCAGCAATGTAACCTCATGGCGTGAATTACTTATGAGTGCCCGACAAGAGTATGGCCGCGTTGATCCTGTGGCATTTGTGCGCCAGGCATAAACAGTCACCCGTCCTACCGAGACAAAATAAAGTCTGCGTAAAGTAGACCTGTGACTAGCGTTGTTGAAAACCGGTTAGCCGAATTAGGAATTACATTACCGTCTGTTGCCAAGCCGGTTGCTTCATACATTCCGGCAAAGCGTAGCGGAAATTTAATTTTTACCTCGGGTCAGTTGCCCATGAAAGACGGCCAGTTATTGGCTACCGGAATCCTCGAGGTTGATGTTGATGTTGATGTTGCGTACGCCTGTGCTCGACAGTGTGCATTGAATGCGCTTGCAGCGATTAAAGAATTGATTGGTGATCTAGATAAAGTAACTCAGATTGTAAAGGTCACTGGATTTGTAGCGAGTCACCCTACATTTACAAATCAACCTGCGGTGATAAATGGAGCAAGTGAACTGCTTGCTGAAGTGTTTGGCGATGCTGCAGCTCATGCTCGTTCCTCTATTGGGATGGCAGTGCTACCGTTGAATGCTCCCGTTGAAGTTGAACTGATTGTTGAGGTTTCAGACTAAGTCCTCCTGCCAATTTGTGGGATTTTAGGTACAGTCAAGTTAGACCGAATCTTTATTCGGAGTAGTTGATTCGCTTTCCCAGCGAGTTGGAGTTGATAATGGACAGTAATTTGCCAGACGCACCATTATTCAATGCACTTGATGAAACCTCAGCATTGGCTCTGCGTGATTCAATGAACTCCCAGTCCTTAAAAAAGGGTGACGTACTTTTTCAAGAATCAGATTTAGGTGATCAGCTCTACTTAATTACTGAAGGCAAAATTAAGTTAAGTCACACATCAAGTGATGGCAGAGAATCGCTGTTTACCGTACTAGGCCCAGGCGATATGTTTGGCGAGCTATCAGTTTTTGATCCCGGGCCACGAACATCAACCGCTATCGCAGTCACCGATGTCCAAGTACTTGGCCTGAAGCACGATGTTCTACGACCTTGGTTAACTGAGCGCCCCGAAGTTGCCCAGTCTTTACTGCAGGCTTTGGCGAATCGCTTGCGCCGAAATAGTGAAACTATGTCAGATTTAGTTTTTGCAGATGTGCCTGGCCGCGTAGCCAAAGTGTTGTTACAGCTTAATGAGAAATTTGGTGTTGATTCAGCAACGGGGCGTGCCGTCCCACATGATTTAACGCAGGAAGAGATTGCTCAACTAGTCGGCGCATCGCGTGAGACCGTCAATAAGGCGTTGGCAGATTTTGTATCCCGAGGCTGGATTAGGCTGGAGACGCGAAGCGTTCACATCTTAGAATTAGGTCGGCTACAAGGCCGAGCAAAGTAATTACAAAGGTTGCTAGTGTGCCAAAGACAGAGCAGGTCACAAAGTTAAGCACCAATCTAGAAACCGCTAAAGAGTTAACCACTAGAGCCCGGAAGATTTTTTCAATTCTTGGGAAGATTTTCCCCGAAGCGAAATGCGAACTGGATTTCGCAACGCCACTCCAACTTCTCATTGCGACAGTGCTGTCTGCTCAGTGCACAGATAAGCGAGTCAATCAGGTAACACCTGCACTTTTCACCGCATACCCAGATGTCAAGGCACTCGCAAAGGCTAACCGTGAAGAATTAGAAGACCTAATTAGATCAACGGGGTTTTACCGGAACAAAGCGACCTCAATTTTAGGTCTGGCGAACGCACTAGAAGCAAAGTTTGACGGCAAGGTGCCAGGCACACTTGCAGAGTTAGTGACTCTGCCCGGTGTTGGGCGCAAGACAGCGAATGTTGTTTTGAGCAATGCCTTCGAAGTTCCCGGAATCACGGTGGATACGCATGTAGGCCGAATAGCAAGAAGACTCGGCTGGACAAAAAACAGCGATCCAGTAAAAGTTGAATTTGATTTGATGGAAATTTTGCCGAGTAAAGATTGGACACAACTAAATCACCGCCTCATATTTTTTGGTCGCAGGATTTGTCATGCCAAGAAACCAGCATGTGGAGCCTGTCCCGTAGCAAAATTGTGTCCATCATTTGGCGAAGGGCCGGTGGATCCAGCAGCTGCTGCCAAACTCGTAAAGACTGGTGTCGAATGAGACGCGCACTTCTTGCCGCCCTACTCCTACTCTTGACAGCTTGTAACATATCAAATCAAGCGGGAGACTCCGCTGGTACACCAATAGTTGGTCCCACCAAATCTGTATCAGCTGCATCACAAGTTCCTAATGTTGTTTTGGCTGACTTAGCCAATGGCGAGAAACTTCATTTTGCTGAACTACCAATGCCAACTGTGATAACTTTTTGGGCTTCGTGGTGCACAACTTGCCGAAAGGAATTTGAACTTTGGCGCGACCCTAGGCTCGCTTCGAAAATGGTCGGTATCAATGTTCAGGATGCGCAGGCTAGTGAATCACTTCGCCATGCCGCTTTCGAATTGATGCAAACTAACGGAACATCATTTCCAAGTTATGTCGATTCCAAGGAAGTGCTAACTGGAGAGTTAGGGATTATCGGATTACCGGTCACTATTGTTGTCGATAGTACGGGAAGAATCATAAAACGTCATGATGGTGTAATTAGCAAAAAAATGCTCTACGATTTTGTAAAGCTAAGTTAGAAAAGAGTTTTCGGTGGGACTTTCAACACTCGATTATGTACTTGTGGGCTTCATAGTTTTGGTTACCCTCGGCGGCTGGCGTCGAGGTTTGATTGTTACAGTTTTTTCAATTCTAGGTAGCATTGCAGGCGCAATCATTGGTCACTACCTTGGCACTAACTTTGCTGCTGGTTCGCAGGCTACAGCTACTCGATGGGCCATCGAAGGCCTCATCTTCATAATTGCAGTTTCATTAGGAAATTCAGTCGGCGCATTTGTCGGAAAGCGAATCAATAAGGCGCTGTCTTGGGAACCAATTCAGTTAGTTGATCATCTCTCAGGCGGAGCCCTTTCATTTGCTGGCTGGACGTTGGTAATTTGGATTGCCAGCACTTCAATTATTGCTTCACCATTGCCAAAAATCCCGACTGCACTTTCCAATTCCAAGGTTGTGGTCACTATTGATAAGTACTTGCCAGCCAATGTTCGCAATCTTGTTGATGATTGGCGACATATGAGTTCCCTGTCTCTTAATTTGCAGAAAACGGCAGACTAGAGCTGTCAGATACTGTAAAGATGTCTAAGGAAACTCTGTTCGAAAGCGACGCAACATGGGCGATGAGACTTTAGAAAACCTACTCAGCGAAAATCGAATCTTTGCGCCTTCGTCCGAATTTGCTCAGCAAGCCAATGCCAAAGCAGACCTTTATGACCAAGCACAAAATGATCGATTAGCATTTTGGGAACAGCAAGGAAGTTATTTGCAGTGGGATAAGCAGTGGTCGCAGACTCTAGATTGGTCGCAAGCACCTGTAGCAAAATGGTTCGTCAACGGCGAGCTAAATGTAGCTGTTAATTGTGTAGATAGACACGTCGCTCAAGGCAATGGAAGTCGGGTAGCAATTTATTTCGAAGGCGAGCCTGGTGACACCAGGGTAATCACCTACAAAGAGTTGCAAGATGAAGTTTGTCGCGTAGCCAATGGGCTAACTGAACTAGGTGTCCAAGACGGGGATCGGGTGGCAATCTATTTGCCGATGATTCCTGAAGCTGTATTTGCGATGTTGGCATGTGCTCGAATAGGTGCGATTCACTCCGTGGTCTTCGGTGGTTTTTCTGCTGAGGCATTACGAAGCCGCATCGAAGATGCATCTGCCAAATTGGTTATCACTGCCGATGGCGGTTTCCGCCGCGGTAATGCTTTTGCACTAAAGCCGGCTGTCGATGAAGCTGCAAGCAGTGCCCCAACTGTAGAAAAAATATTAGTTGTAAAGCGCACCGGGCAAGAGATTTCATGGAACAACACAACAGACATCTGGTGGCATGATCTCGTTGCTAGACAATCAACGACTCATAAGCCAAAATCATTTGATTCCGAACACCCCCTTTTCATTCTCTACACTTCGGGGACGACAGGTAGGCCAAAAGGAATATTGCACACAACTGGTGGCTATCTAACACAGGCAACCTACACACATCGAGCCGTTTTCGATATCAAGCCTGAAACTGACATCTATTGGTGCACCGCCGATGTTGGCTGGATTACTGGCCACTCGTATGTTGCTTATGGCCCTTTGGCAAACGGTGCTACGCAAGTCATTTACGAAGGCACGCCAGACACTCCTCACCTAGGACGATGGTGGGAGATTGTTGCGAAGTACGGCGTAACAATCTTGTATACCGCTCCAACTGCAATTAGAACTTTTATGAAGTGGGGCGAAGAAATTCCAGCAAAGTTTGACCTTTCGAGTTTGCGCTTACTCGGCAGTGTTGGTGAACCGATTAATCCAGAAGCATGGATGTGGTATCGCAAAGTTATTGGCGCCGATACCTGCCCCATCGTGGATACATGGTGGCAGACCGAAACCGGTGGGTTAATGATTAGCCCATTGCCTGGCGTTACTCCATGTAAGCCAGGATCGGCCATGCGACCACTGCCTGGAATCAGCGCAGAAATTTATGATGAGCACGGTCAATCAGTAGGCAATGGAAGTGGGGGCTATTTGGTATTGACCGAGCCGTGGCCTGGAATGTTGCGTGGCATCTGGGGTGACCATGATCGTTTTGTTGAAACCTATTGGTCGCGTTTTGCGGGCAAATACTTTGCTGGTGATGGCGCTAAGTGGGATAACGAAGGTGCAATCTGGCTATTGGGTCGAGTTGACGACGTTATGAACGTATCGGGACACCGAATTTCAACCACTGAGGTGGAATCGGCATTAGTTTCAAATCCGATGGTTGCCGAAGCTGCTGTCGTAGGTGCTAGCGATGAGATGACCGGACAAGCGATTGTTGCTTTCGTTATCTTGCGTGCGGGTGTTCAGGATGGTCCTGAGGTTGCTCAGGAATTGCGCAACCACGTAGCAAAAGAAATTGGTCCAATCGCAAAGCCGCGTCAGATTTTGGTAGTAGCCGAGCTACCAAAAACTCGATCCGGCAAAATTATGCGACGGCTACTTCGAGATGTAGCCGAAAACCGCGCCTTAGGCGATGTGACCACACTGGCTGACCCAACAGTAATGAATTTAATTGGACAAGGCCTGAGCGCGGGAGTTGACCAAGATTAGTTCGCAGCCATCGATTCGACTCGCTATCAGGTAGCGTCGTACGTGTGACTGAGGAGAATGTATTTCTAGAGCCAATCCAGCCACCAGAATCTGGTCGGATAGCGCGAGCTTTACGCGAAGAAACCACTGGTGGTCTGCTACTGATAGCCACGGCCGTAGTTGCTTTAACTCTTGCTAATTCGCCGCTAGCTGGTATCTATGAATCATTTACTAAATTCAAATTTGGCCCTGATGCACTAAACCTTCACCTTTCGGTTGCGCACTGGTCGGCTGATCTACTTTTAGCAGTTTTCTTTTTTGTCGTCGGCAATGAACTCAAGCACGAGTTTGTTAAAGGCAGCTTGGCTGATCCAAAAGAAGCCTTAGTTCCGATTGTCGCCGCCATAACCGGCATGGTATTCGCCGGTGGAATTTTTCTACTTTTCAATGCTGGCAAAGCCGGAGCGAGCGCCTGGGGAATTCCAATCTCAACCGATGTAGCTTTTGCTCTGGCGGTGCTTGCCATCGCGGGACGTGGATTACCACTAGAGCTGCGGTCCTTTCTTTTGACTGTTGCTGTCGTCAATGATCTGTGTGCAATCACGGTCATTGCTATTTTTTATGATCAGGGATTTAATGCGAAAGAGTTTGTAATAGCACTGGCATTCATCGCAATCTTTGCCCTACTGCAAAGGCGATACCTAACTGCCCTTTGGCTTAATCTTCCAATTGCACTTTTGGCATGGTACTGGATGTATCAAAGTGGTATTCACGCAACTATTGCTGGTGTGGCACTTGGCCTTGCAATGAACGTTGGGGCTAAGAGTGATGCCGGAGAATCTCCAGCTGATAAGGCCGAACATAAGTTGCGCCCAATATCAGCTGGAATCTGTGTGCCAATTTTTGCTTTTACTTCTATCGGCATTTCGCTGGCCGACAGCTCAATAACCCAGATGATTAGCGACCCATTGACATTAGGGATCATATTTGGCCTGGTAGTTGGACAACCGCTTGGTGTAACTCTAGGCGCATTTCTAACCACGAAGTTAACTCGTGGCACTTTAAATCCAACATTGACTTGGTGGGATGTTTTAGTCGTTGGAACACTGGCCGCTATTGGTTTTACCGTTGCATTGTTGGTGTCGGAAGTTTCATTTCATGCCAACACGGAACTATTAAAAACAGCCAAGTTCGGGATAGCGCTCACAAATGCTGTGGCTATTGTTGTTGCAGTGCTAGCAGTCCGAATGCGTAATAAGGGTATTAGGGCAAATAGTTCCTGAATAGAATTTTCCCGACTAGCCTAGAAACAGGAGGCCACAGTGAGTGATAACAATAAAGCGTCTTTAGGCGAAATGATTGAATCAATTGTTTCTGACTTTACGACGTTAATCCGTGGCCACATTGAGTTAGCCAAATCAGAAGTACTAGAGAGTTTCCGCAATGGTTTGCAGTCGTCGGCATTTTTCCTGATCACCTTCGGCCTTGCCAATTTCGCCGTGACTTTACTGCTAGTTGCGGCTGGCTTTGGGCTAGTCGCCGCAGGACTGCCAGCTTGGGCAGCATTTCTAATTCTGGGACTGGTTATTTCGCTCTTGGCGGTCGCTTCACTTTGGTTCGCGATCCGTCGTTTCAAGCAAATCCGGGGTCCAGTGAAAACCATTGCTTCGCTAAATGCGACAACGGAAACCATTCGTAGCCAGTTCGAAGATTAATTTTCTTGAATATTTTGCTAATCGCATCGAACAATTTCACCTAACTGCTTGCGAAAAATCGCAAACTTAGCCACGCTAGTTCTGCTTACGCAAGTAGGTAGTGTCGTGACACCCCCGTTTCGATACTGAAGACCTCCTCAACCCCCGAGGAGGTCTTCCCTTTTCACATACCTGTTTAGTCCACAGCCCCAAATTTTGCTTTCAATCCAATTAAGCCTTTGCGTATTCTCAAAAATTCGGAAAGGAATGAATTATGGATACTGTACTTTTCAGTTCAAACGAGGCACTAATTGGCGAGTTTGAGGCGATTGCCACTCTAGCTAATGCTCACGTCCAAGTTTTCAGCGAAATTTCTGGTCACAGCCCGAGGTCTGGAGTCAGAATATTTGTTGACCATGAGTTTGATGGCTTTGGTGAGAATTCTGAGTTAGTTAGTTCGTGGCTTTCAGATGAATCCGATGTTTCCTTAGTTCTTGCCGGTTCTCCATCTCAAAACACATGGCGCATCGCTGCACAAATCCGCGCAAAGAACATCGTGCTGATGCCAGAATCTCGCGAATGGTTAATTGACTATCTACAGAGTCGGCCAAGCCAACTAGCGCCCGTAATTTGCTTAGCAGGAGTAAGCGGCGGAATTGGAACCACTACATTAGCGCTATCGATTGCTCGCAATTTCGCACTGCAAGGAAAATCGGTTGTTCTAGTCGACCTGAATCTTTCAAGTGTCGGTCTAGAGATTTCTGCTGGTGCTGAAAAACTTTCCGGACTAAATTGGGCGAAACTGATTTCTGATTTCGACCAGGCCAAGGGCCGAGCCATAATTGACGCCTGCCCAGAAATTGGTGGAATTCGCATCCTGGCGAATGCTCAAATCTTTAGTTCAATTGATGATGGCTACCAGATCGACGTAATCAGTCGAATTCGAGAGCACTGCGATTTAGTGGTGATCGACTGTGGTGTTTGGCAACCAGCCATGGCCATAAATCGCGAAAATGATTTCCAGAAATTTGTTTTGTGCGCAAACACCGTGCGAAGTTGTGCGGTAGCTAAGTCCATTTTTGCTAGACCCGATTTTTTTGGTTATGAATTAATTGTTCGCGAACTGCCTGGATCGGCCCTAAGTCCAATTTCCATTGCAAAGTCACTTGACTCTCCTTTGACTTTGACTGTGCCGAATGATTCAAGAATCTGCGAACTTGCCGAGCAAGGGCATGCAGTAATTGGCAGCTCTTTAACAAAGTTCAATCGCGTAGTGAGCCAGTTTTGCCAATCCCGAATCAAGAATGATTATGTCCGCGCAGTGGCGTGAACAGGTAAATCAAATCAGAGCGAGATTAGCGCTTCAGGAAAGTTTGCTCTCTGCGCAAACCATTGCAGCAGCAGTTAGTTCCGAGCTTCCACTTTTAGGTAATGCAGAGAAACTTGAAGTTTTTGATGAACTAGTAACACACATAGATGGTCTCGGCCCACTTGATCGACTGAGTAAACAACCCGGCGTAACTGATATTTTGGTTAATGGATTTTCAGATGTTTGGTTTGACGATGGGCACGGGCTCCGAAGAGCAAACATCGCATGGAACTCCGAAAGCGAGTTACGGGATTTCGTTGGACATCTAGCGAATCAAGCGAGCCGTCGATTAGACGAAGTTCAACCGTTTCTTGATGCACACCTACCTTCAGGAATTCGATTGCATGCGGTTATACCGCCATTAAGTACAGTAGGCACTTGCTTATCGTTACGAATACCGCAGCAAATATCATTAAGCCTCACAGATTTGCAACTAGCGAACATGTTTGATGATCAAGTGCTCGGGATTTTAAGAAAAATTGTCTACTCAGGCTTGCCATTTGTCATTTCAGGCGGCACGGGTTCTGGAAAAACTACTTTGCTATCGGCCTTACTTTCGGAGGTGCCACATGATGAACGCCTCCTGATCATTGAAGACACCCATGAACTTAAAGTCGATCATCCTCATGCTGTCGGCCTACAAGCCCGGAATTCTAACTCCGAAGGTGCAGGAGAAGTGACACTTCGAACACTGGTTAGACAGGCGTTAAGAATGCGCCCCGATCGGGTAATTCTAGGCGAGGTGCGCGGCGCTGAAATTGTTGATTTAGTCACGGCACTTAACACCGGGCATACAGGAGGATGCACTACCATTCACGCTAACTCAGCCAATGATGTGCCCGCACGAGTTGCAAGTCTGGGCTTACTTGCAGGAATCCCAGTAGTTGCCATGAACAACCTATTTGCCACAGCAATCAAAGTGATTATCGAACTAGTGCAAATCAAAGACGGAACAAGAAAGGTGGCAGGCTTTCATTTGATTGAAGAGTTCGAGGGCATTACTCGTGTTACTCAAGCTGTTGATCAGCTGGGTATGCATTGTGATGAACAGACACAGATCAAATTTCATGAACTACTAGAGCAAAAATGCAGATGAAGTTAGCACTACCTCTAATCTGCGTTGTACTTGGATTGCGACTGTGGTTCGCACCGCTAAGTAAACAGCAAACTAGGCTACGGGTTCCAAAATTACTACAACATGCAACACCCCGGATTACTGATAACCAACTGATCTCAGTCTTGAGCAGCATTCGACAGCTTGTTACTGCTGGGCTACCAGTGAGCACAGCAGTGAGTTCAACTTGCGCAGTAATGCCAGCGTCACTTTTCCCAACTGTAAATAACTCCACTACAAATTCAGCACATCTGCTTAGGTCATTTTCTACCGATGTGGATAGCCTGAGTTCACCAGAACTAATTCGATTAGTGAAGATACTGGAACTAAATCAAAAGGTCGGATCTCCTATTGCCCAGTCCTTAGACTTGTTGATTGCCAATGCTCTAAGTCGCCAGGAGCGGAATAACTTAATTAGGTCCGAACTAGCGGGCGTGAAGGCAACTGTTCTAGTACTTGCATTACTGCCGCTATTGGGAATGTTTCTCGGCCTGATATTAGGAATAAATATTCCCTTTTGGATAATTTCAGAGCCGGTAGGTCGAGTCTGTCTGGTGCTATCGGCTACATTTGAACTTCTTGGAATTTTCTGGATCAGGAAATTGATTGCCAGGGCAACTAGATGATGAGCAATCGTTCAATTTGGAAGAATCTAATGTTGAGCGTGCCGCTAATCACTTTAGCTCGGTTTCCACTAAATCTCGCACTTGCAATCTCTGCCTACTTCGTTTTGGATCGCTTAGTGCCAAGACTTCGTCGCTTTGATTCTGAAAGCGTTAAGAGGCTTTCGATAGAGCAACTTTGTGACTTCGTAGAACTATATGCACTAGGTTCAGCTGCCGGGCTAACATCTATGGAATGTTTGAACTTAGTTCGCGAAGATAGTGATGCCACCTTGGCCAAGCTAGCCAATGACATCATTGCAAGGTGCAACCTAGGGGTAAGTCTTAGCGAATCACTGAACTTCGAGTGCAAAGCCCATCCCGAATTTGTTGAAATAGCAAGACTTATAGTTCGAGCAGATTTGTATGGATCACCAATTCTCGAGTCATTACAAATTGAGCTTGCATTAATGCGCAGTCGGCTTGCCGGGGCTGCATTGCAGAAAGTGAAGTCCCTTCCTATCCATTGCGTGTTTCCGTTAGGGTCGTGCTTCCTTCCAGCATTTTTTCTCTTAACAGTTGTTCCGATTGTCTTTAATTTAGCTTCGCAATTGCTACCTGCGATTTCCTAAATTGGAATCCATTAGTCCACAGCAGTCAACAATCCCCAAAATCCATTCATCCATTTGCGATTACACCTGCAGGTTTCAAAATTGCTAAACCAACACCCATTAGAAATAGGAGCAGCTATGTTGAAAAGAATCGGACGAATCGACATTACATCTGAATTAGGTATGACTACGGCCGAGTATGCAATCGGAACCGTAGCAGCGGCGAGCTTCGGGGGCATCCTGTTGAAGATTTTGACCAGCTCCGGAATCGAGCAAATTTTGGCAAAAGTGATCCAACAGGCATTCGCTTTCATCTTCAGCTTGTTTAGTTAGTGATGAAGAGCTTGCCGTCAAGGGTGAACCATCGAGCATGGTTCACCCTTGACCACGGCTTTGCTACTGCGGAATTTGCTGCAGTCTTGCCCAGTCTGATACTTGTTGCAGTCACTATTTTGCAAATTCTCAGCCTTTGCTGCACACAGATTCAGATCCAAAGTATGTCTTATCTCATTGCCAAAAATGTAGCTCGAGGAGAGCTCGTTAGTGATCTACTGGCTAAGGCAAATAATGGCGGAATGCGAGTTGAAGAATTTCGAGACGGAAAATACTTAACGGTCAGAGTGACTACCGATAGAGCGCTCGGTGTATTACCCAAGAAATTTTCGATCCACTTAGTTGCTGAAACAGTTAGCGATGTAGAGCCACACTTACAAGGTGATTCTCGGGGAACTAATGTCGATTAATGAAGATAGAGGTTCTATCACTTTAGTTTCGATTTATATCGCTATGGCCACCATTTTGATGTCCTTTCCATTGTTTTGGCTGGCTAGTGCAGCTCTAAATTTCTTGCGGGTTACCCAGGTAGCAGATGTTGTGGCACTTTCAGCTGCTCGGCAGTTAATCGCTGACGATCCAAATCCTTGTAATACTGCAACTCAGTTGGCAGAACTAAATGGCGCTACGCTTATGGATTGCACAGTGTTATCCAACAGTGTCCAAGTAAAAGTAGGCAGCGCATTACATTACGGACCTTTAGGATTTGCGTCGAAATTGATAACAGCTAGTGCTAACGCTGGCCTCTGGCGCAAGGAAGGTGAGTTGTAATAGATTGGAAGTCTAGGAGAACCAAATGTTGCTAGCGGTAAGAAGTAATGAGGACCACACAGTGGTGTCTGTTGAAGGCGAAATCGACTTGTCGAATTCGGATGACCTAGATGAGGCAATCATTCAAGCACTCAGTAATTCCACTGCTCGGATTACTGTCGATCTAACTGATGTCACATTTTTGGATTCCAGCGGCTTAGGTGTAATCGTTAAAGGCCTCAAGCGTGCCGCTGAAGCGGAGTCCACATTCGATGTCGTTGCTTCCAATGAGCGGGTCCTCAAAGTATTTAAAATCACTGGATTGGACTCAGTAATAACTATCTTTTCAACACTTGAAGACGCATCTAGTCACTAATTAGTGCGATTTTCCCGATTACCAACCTTCGGATAGAGTAAGTCCTTGTTGTAATAAGCGCCCGTAGCTCAACGGATAGAGCGTCTGACTACGGATCAGAAGGTTTGGGGTTCGAATCCCTACGGGCGCGCATGGCCACCTGTGCAAAATCCCATAACTACTCACCCTGCTGCCTAGCTGTTTACCTGGGTAGGCTTTCCACATGATTGCTCAACGCAGGCTTGGACCGTTTACAGTTTCCGCAATTGGCATGGGATGTATGCCACTATCGTTCCCGCACGATCGTGACCCAAATTTAATTAATGAACCAGAACGAGCGATTGCCGTCATCCATGCAGCTTTGGATGCAGGGATAACGTTGCTGGATACGGCAGATATTTATGCTCCCACTTGGAACACCATGGGTCACAATGAGACTCTTGTTGGCGAAGCATTGCGCAGCTGGAATGGAACACCAGATGAAAAAGCCAAGGTAGTTATTACAACTAAGGCTGGAATTACGCGTGAAGAAAACGGCACAATGTTTGGACACTCAGGCAGGAACTCTTCCAAGCACTACCTATATCGAGCGGTCGAAGCCTCGGCATCAAGAATGGGCCTTTCAAAAATTGCCCTTTGGCAACATCACCGCACTGATCCAGCGATTTCTTTTGAGGAACAGTTTGACAACGTCATGTCACTTAAAGAGCATGGATATGTTTCTGAAATCGGACTTAGCAATGTCAACGCCCAAATGCTCCGGCATGCAATTAAGGCTGGTGGAACTCCACAAGAGGGTGGCGTTATCTCGGTGCAGAATGAATACAGCCCGAACTATCGGCACTGGGCCGACGTCATCGACATTTGCACCGAATACGAAATAGCATTTCTACCATGGTCTCCACTAGGTGGTGGTGGCAATTTCAAGCGGTTAGGTTCAGGCGAGATCGGCTCATTTGCTGCCATGGCAGAGCAAAAAGGGGTCTCGGCGTATGCGCTGGCAATCGCCTGGCATCTTGCGCAATTTCCAACTTCTATTCCAATTCCAGGCGCATCAAAATCAAGTTCCATCCTTGATTCAATTGAAGGAACAAAACTGATACTTTCCGATGATGAGATCGCCGAACTCAATGGAAGTTGTCCAAAAGATACCCCATTAAATTGGGAACTTATTGATATTGCCCAGGTGGCCCAGTAATCCACTTGCGCAAACACGTAACTTTTTTCTAGAGCAGAAAGTTAAGTTTCGCATCACATTAACCAAATGAGGCCTGCCCTATGCTAATTGGTATGCACACATCTAGCATAATTTTGGTTGCAATCGTAACTTTTGTGGTTCTGGAATACGCCTTTTGGGCAGCAGTTAATTTCCTCAACGAACGCTCAAAAAATCAACCGCTTAGTCCGCAAGGCGCGGAAATTTTCAATTCGGATGAATATTCAAAGTCAATGGCCTATGACAGCGCCCGCTTCCGTCTTGAACTATTCACAAAAACGATTAGTACTGCAGTCTCGCTCTTAGCGATAACCCTTGGTTGGTTTGCCCTCCTGGATGAAAAGTTGCGCTCCCGAATTGATAGCGGACTTCTAGTCACAGTCAGTTTTGTTGGTCTGCTGATAATACTGATGGCAGTAGTTAAATTGCCCATCAATTACTACTCAACTTTCGTAATTGAAGAGGAATTCGGATTCAACAAATCAACTAAGGGTCTATTTTTTGCAGACAGCATTAAACAGCTAGTTTTGTCATTGCTTCTCGGCCTGCCATTACTTTATGCAGTGGCCTGGATTTATGATTCGTTACGAAATCAATTTTGGCTTGTGGCTTGGGGACTCTTTTCCGCTGTGTCACTCTTCATCTTTGTGTTCGGAGCGAGAATATTCCTGCCAATGTTTAACAAACTAAAACCATTACCAGACGGAGAATTGAGATCGGCCGTTGAAGAGTATTGTCAAACACAAGGATTTCCGCTGTCAAAGCTCTATGAAATGGATGCCTCGAAGCGTTCAACGAAACTCAACGCTTTCTTTTCTGGCATGGGCAAAGTGAAAATTATCGGACTCTTTGACACACTTATCGAAAAATTATCAGTCCAAGAAACTGTCGCCGTACTGGCTCACGAAGTTGGACATTACAAGCGCAAGCATGTCTACTCCATGTTTGCATTTAGTAGTGCGCAGACCTTAATCATCTTTTCACTAATGGGCTGGCTGCTGGGCAATTCAGACTTGTCCAAGGCACTTGGTGCCGAGCAACCGAGTTTTCATTTGGCGCTCCTCGCTTTTCTTTTGTTGTTCACACCGATTTCGACTGTGTCTGAACTACTCGGTAATTGGCTATCAAGGCGAAATGAATATGAAGCGGACCAGTATGCGATTGAAACATATCCAGGGTCTCGCGAATTTATGGATAGCGCTCTGAAGAAACTTGCAGTGGAGTCGTTAACTAACTTGAACCCACACCCATTATATGTTGCCGTTAATTACACCCATCCACCGATTTTGGCTAGGCTCGCTGCTCTACAAAAGCAACTATGATTCCAATCGCGAGTGTGTCGTGTCGATCAAGAAGCAGCATTCGCAAGATTGATAACGGCCTTCTTTTAATAACAGCCAGCTATGTCAGTATCTTTTTCATGGCCAGGCGAGTGACTTCGTAGCCCTCAGTTTCATAAAGTCTTAACGCCACCTTATTAAAGCCAAAGACCGACAGACTTATTGCAGTTCCAGAGTTATCTCGAACAAAACTCTCGATAGCTTTCATCGTTGCTCGGCCTAACCCCTTTCCGCGCTCAGATTCCGCAATTTCAATGTCATAAATAAACCATTCGGATTCATGATCGTTTAGCCAGACTGAACCAACAGGTTGACCTTCATTCATTACATTGAAGACATAGTTGCCGGGCAGTAAATTTCCAGCGGGCATAGTTTGCGAAATGTTTAATTGAACATTTTCTTCGGCTTCGAGCTCAGAACTTCCTGATCTAATAAGTTCTTCCCGGTATAAAACCCATATACGCTGGCGCCAAATTTCGAATTCCCGGTACGGCATTTCTATTAATGAAACCATGATTTCCTGTTCAAACTTTTTCTGAGAATTCTCAATTAACCGAGAAGTGGTCGCAGTTCAACTTTTCGATTACAAGCTAATGACCCCTGAGCTGCTATCTGCCTTGCTTCATCAAGGTCTTGCGCATTGATTAGCCAGAATCCACTCATGTATTCTTCTGAGTCTAGAAGCGGACCAGCATTTTGGATTCCGGACCCGTTTCGGTTGTCGATAACAGTTGCAGTACTGGGATCATTTATGCCACAAGCGATAATCCAATGCCCATTTTCACGTAGCTTGTCATTAAATTTATCGATGGCTGCAATCTCATCTCCAGAACCCGTGTTGCTTGCAGTGTCAATCACGGCAATAAGAAATCGCATAGCTGTCTCCTTGTGATTTATCTCTAGAAAAAACTAGTACCTAGCACATTTCGGCGCAGTCACTTCGCCGAATATTCGGTTTCCAGCAATTAATCCTTGCTGCCTATCTTCTTAACCGGAATCTGAATCTCATTTCTGCGCAGGAACCATGGTGTCCACGGTGGATCAAAGCGCGCGAATCTGGCATCGTCAACCTCTTGGAAGCCATCCGCTGCTAATTTGCCTTTGAGCACCTCTAGTTGATGTAGGTAGCGTTCTTTAGACCAACGACCAGAGAACTTTAGGACTGCAACTAACTCTTCCGGAAGTTCCCGAATATTTATCCTGGAATCATCAGGCGCAGGTGTATTACCTAGATGCATTTCACTGGGCATAACGAAACTTACTAAGTGGCTTTGTGAATTCAAATCATCAACTTCACCCTCAGTGAAACTGGCTGAAGGAGAAGGTATTTGGAGTACCGGGGCCGTCATGGCAATTTTATTTCTCGCTTCATTTTTGCCACCAATGTAATTGATTAGATAGCGAAAAGCTTCATTTGCAGCCGTTTCGAATTTTGCCGATATCTCAACTTCAGCAACCACACAGGGCTGATAACTACGCAACTCGTAGCCCTGCATGCGGTCGACTACTTTAAATTTTTGCTCTTCAGTCACATCTACAGATTATGTGGAAAATGACAAAACGGTAGAAAATCTTTGAGATTGAGGCGGTAGACCTCTGCTTTCCGAAGTCGGAAAGTCGTCGTAATCTTTCAGGAATTTGACATTTTGCTAGTGAAATACAAGTTAGATTTGAAAATTCTTAGGTTTATTTTGCAAAATCAATTGAGTAAACACTCAAAATGAGGGTGTTGTGCTCTAGATTTTTGCTATGACCATGACACCGCAATCATCAGATCGTTCAGAATCCTTGGACTTCACCGAGGAGTATCAAAAAGAAAAGGCCAATCTGCAAAAACATTTTGGCAGGCGCGAAATTTTATTCTTTACGATTTGCACGCTGGTCGGCGTCGATACCCTAGGTTCAATTGCCTTCTTTGGTCCTCAGGCATTTTCCTGGTTAGTCATTCTCGCCATAACCTTTTTCATTCCCAGTGCTCTACTGTTCGCTGAACTAGGAACTGCATTTCCAGAAGAAGGTGGGCCGTACCTATGGGCTCGATTAGCATTTGGCCGCTTAACAGCTTCGATAAATAACTTCTTTTATTGGGTAACTAATCCGGTTTGGTTCGGTGGCACCTTGACTGTTGTTGCTCTGACAGCAATCGAGACCTTCTTTTTAGGCGGAGCATCGCTTTCATCAACCTGGTTCTACCTATTAGGTTTTGCATTCATTTGGGTCGGCACCTTCGCATCAATTCTGTCATTTAAGGTCGGTAAGTGGGTCCCGATTTTGGGAGCTTTTGCACGCTTCATCCTCTTGGGCATTTTCTCGCTAACCATAATTATGTATGCGTCTAAATTTGGAATTCATGGCCCAACACTTGGCAGCTTTAAAGTCACATGGCCATGCTTTGTTGCAATAGCTGGCCTAATACTTTTCAACTATGTTGGATTCGAAAATCCAAATAGCGCTGGTGACGAGATGAAGGATTCTCAACGCGACGTTCCTTACGCTGTCTTCCGCTCCGCGATTGCCGCAATCCTGCTATACGGTATTCCAATTTTGGGAATCATTCTGGTATTGCCGGCAGATAAAGCAAGCAGTCTTGAAGGATTCATTGATGCCATTAAGGAAACTTTCACGGTATTTGGCCGCACGGTAGCCGAAGATGGCACTGTCTCCTTAGCCGGCTGGGGAACTGTTATGGGCGGATTCGCGGCAGTCTTATTGGTCTTGTGCGTGCTTTCTTCTGGCGTTGCGTGGCTCATGGGTTCAGATCGCGCCCTTGCGGTGTCAGGATATGATGGCGCTGCGCCTCGTTGGCTTGGAGTTTTCAGTGAAAAATATGGAACACCTGTTCGGGTAAATATGTTGTCTGGAATTCTTTCCAGCATCATCTTTGTGCTAGCTCGCGTAATTAGCGAAGGTAATACTGCAAAGTATTTCACTGTGGTCCTAGGCATCGCTGTTTCTACAACCCTCATGTCTTACATCGCAATATTCCCCGCACTCTGGAAATTGCGAGTTTCCCATCCAGATGTACCTCGTGTTTATCGGGCGCCATTCGCAAAATTCTTGAGCGTTTGGCTGACTTTGATCGTCTCTTTTGCAACGGTGCAGCTGTTAGCGCCAGGCTTGGGTGCTGGCTGGTTCAGTGGTGATTACCTTCCAGATGGCTGGGAAGAAGCCGAAAAATGGAAATACATGCTAACCGTTTCGATTCCGTTAGCAATCTTCGTTCTAATTGGTGTAATCTTTTGGGCGGTCGGAAAGCGCAATTTGCGCCAAAAATCCACAATTTATAGGTTTCCATTTAGTTAAATATTGGTAACTTTTTGTCAAAAGGTGCCATTTTGTCCAATATTTGGTTTCGAGCACTACCTTATCTGGGTTATGATTTTCTAGATTTGAAAGTCTCGAAGGGAAATCAAGTGAAGTTCAATTTTCGCTCCATAGCACTGGCATTAGCCATTGTTCTTGTTGGTGCGTACATTCCGGTCGTAGCATATCCGCCTGGAACACCAGTTTCAGCCACGCTAACCCCTGATTTGATTGTTGCCAAGAAGGGCAAGACCAAACTTTCTATCAATAATGCGAAGCCAAACGCTGTCACAACTATCGTTGTTGGAAAAAAATCTAGCGATGCAACTACTGAGACTGGCGCTATTACTAAAACATTGACTGGCCTAGCATCTGGAATTTATACAATCACGGTAACCACCCCTTCAAATCCAAAACTTCCGGATGAAGTGGCATCGGTGAAACTTTATGTACCAAGTGTCACAGCACCTAAGACGGGCAAAATTTCGGCGAAAACGCTTGTTAAATTGAAGTTCCTAAAACCCGGAACTGTCTTAACTCTGACACCCAAGGCTGGCAAGAAGACCAAGAAGAAAATCACGGTGAAAGTTAAGCCAAAGGCAAATATCGCCACAATAACAATTCCGGCAAAGACTTTTATCAAGGGTAAAAATAATACTTTTGTTTTGACGATTGGCAAGATTAAGACAACTTACAAGTTCACTGGAAAGTAATCTCTTTTTCTTAAAAGTTTAGCTCTTGCTATCCGCTTTTCTAGTTGGCATTTCTATTAGACTGTGTTGTAGTCGAGCGTTCCCCCGGTTACTTGCTTCATTCGTTTATTTTCGCGAATTGACTGCGTGCGACATAATCACAGCGAGGTGACTTAGTTGACTGAATTAGTTGATCCCGGTCAGCCTTTGCGGAAATTTTTAAAACCAGTCCTCATCACCTTTCTGCTTTTTACTATTGGTTCGATTGCGTATCTGACCTATTCAGGCGTTCAAGTTCAGTACCACCTCTCCCGAGTTAAGAGCCAGGTGCAGCAAGCCAACTCTGCTGGTAGTAATTTCAACGGCAAGGACGCGGCCGAACTGCTAACTAACATCAGGGTGGAAGTGGCCGATGCCCACAAATCATCAACTGGCTTGATTTGGTGGATCTTTTCGCATACTCCTTATATTGGTCGAACCCCAACTGCAATTAGAACAGTCACTGGTACCTTAAATGACACACTTTCGGCCACCAATGGGCTCGAGTCAAAACTTTCTAGTGGCGCAAACAATAGCTCGCTACGCGACTTCAAATTTCTTTTAAGTCTTAGTGACTCGTTGGTTTCCTTAAGAAAGCCGGTGGCCGATGGCGCACAAAGTCTAAGCAATTTACGGCTAAGTGGTGTGCCTAGTTTGATTGCAAGTCCGGTTAAAACTTTGACTTCGGGATATCAAGCATTAGCTCCGATAACAGCAGATGCCGAGATGTTTAGCACGGTTGCCCCTTCACTGCTTGGCCTTGATCGGCCCCGAAAGTGGATGTTGGTTTTTCAAAATGGTGCTGAGGCAAGATCGGTCGGCGGATTCCCAGGTGGCTGGGGAATTCTTACTGCAGATGCAGGTCGCTTGGCGCTCTCACCCTTGTACAAAGAAACAGTACTCATGAAAAAGCCATTAACCAACTACGCCGATTATGTATCGTCCGATCAAGCGAATCTCTACGGCAGTGATTTATCTAGATTTTCTGACCTTAATCTCTCGCCGGACTTTCCAACGAATGCTCGTCTAATGGTCGCCCTTGAAGAACTGAACTTTGGCGTTCAAGTCGATGGCGTGCTATCAATGAATGAGCAGGCGTTAGCAAATTTTATGCGAGTAACTGGTCCAGTTACTGTGAAAGGCAAGCAGATATCATCTGAAAACGCTGTGGAGTATGTAACTCGCGGCGTTTACCAAGATTTTGAGAACCCTAAGCAAAAGGATGCAGCCGTTTTTTCAATAATTGAAAAGACGTTCGCTAAATTTCAGACGGGCGCTATAAGTCCACTTAGAATTCTGCAGGCTTTCATTCCTGCCATTCATGAAAAGAATTTGCATGGGTGGGCAAAGGAAAAATCTGTCCAAGCAAAGATTTCACGAACTCCAATCGGTGGTTCATTGGATAATCTCAATAATCCAACTGCCGCCGCTGTATTCATCAACGGCGCCGGTAACAAATTAGATGCCTATGTTCAAGCCGATGTTGTTTACGATCAAGGAGTTTGTGAGGCAGAATTCCCATTCCGTGATGCTTCCATGTCGATTAGTTTGCATAACACTGCTCCAACTTCTGGGCTTCCTGCTTATGTAACTACCCGGTTTGACCTTGGAACTCTGACACCGAGAAATCCAGGCGCTACCAAGATGCTTGTTTACCTGCACGTACCTCTGGGTTCTGTTTTCGAATCAGCACAAATTGGCAGCAAGCAAGTTCTGCCAGTAGCTGAAGGCACGGACATGGGCAGGGAAGTACTCCGTTTTGATCTGGAATTACCAGCGCAGTCGACTCAGAAGTTGTTAGTGAAATATGCAGAACCGGCAACTGGCACTGAACCAGCACCTACTCTTTGGACGCAGTCAATGCCTAATCCAGTCAAGACAAAGGTCATTGCTGGTTTAGGCTGTAGGTAATGAATACCGTAGATAACTCAATAACTTTTGTCTGCACGGCAAATATGTGCCGTAGCCCTATTGCTGAATTTATATTTCGCAGGGAAGCCGCTGGCTGGCTGGCTGAGTTGGGTTTTGCGGTGGAAGTTATCTCTCGAGGCACCCATGCACTTCCTGGAGATAATCGGTGCGTAGTCGCTTCCCAAAGATTTGAAATTTCCGACCCTGGCGTTTCCGATCTTTTTAGGGGAGAAGATCCCCTAACTCAAGGTCTGGTACTCACCATGGAGCAAATGCATATGGCTCACCTTGTTAAGTCTTTTCCGAAATTGCGCACCCGAATTTACACACTTCCGCAGGCCGTAGAGATTTTAGAAAAAATTTATGACGGAGTAGTTGATGGCAGTCTGTTTGTCTCGCCCGATCCTGAGCAGCCAGTGAGCTTTTTTGCGCCCCCGTTGCCCGATGCAATAGATGCGAGATGGAACTGGCTCATGAATGAACTGGATGCTAATCGCGGACTGATAGCAAAAACAAACTCGATTCTGACTTCAGGAGACTTTGATATTGGTGATGCGCATGTTCCTGATGGCCCAACACATGAATTGTCATTAGACCTAATAGAAGAGAATGTTGTGTCGCTTTCGGCGCTACTGCAGAAGATTTTAAATTTTCGAACCGTGTCGGAATTAAGTGTTAGTTAAAGTCATTTGTTTGCCATTAGACACCTAAAGGTGCATTTATGAAGGTAAATCCTGAATGAATTAGGTTAACGAGCATTTCTCCCATAGCGTTAGTACCGCTAGATTAACTAGCCAGGTTCAGGGGTATAAATGTCAGAGTCTAATTCCAAGCCCCTAAAGCCACGCCAGCGTAAATTGCAAAAAGATCGGGCTGCTGGAAAAGCGGCAAAATCGGCAAAGTCCAAAAAAGCCGTTAGTAAATCATCATCAACAAAGACTAAGAATTCTAAGAAGCGCACGATTAACACCAAGCCCAAGCGATTTATGACAGATGAGGAATTGGCAACAAGCACTTCGCGACCCAAGAAATCAGAGACGAAAAGCAGAGCCACTGCAAAATCTAAAGGCTCAAAATTCGATTCCCGAAGTGCAAAGTCTGAGCCTCGAGCAGATCGCACTAAAACAAAATTTGAAGATAAGCCTAGGTCGAAAAGAGCCGATTTTGATGGTGAACGAAAACCTAGAGCGAAGAAGTCAGCTGCCCCAAGGCCTCGGATAGAGAAACTAAAATCGGACCGTAGAGTGCCGAACAATACCAAGCAACCAACAAAACTGGTGGCAAAACGGGTGCTTCCGACCACGCAGGAAAATGAGACGTTTGAATCTGTTGGGGTACATCCTGCCCTAGTTAAGCTCCTTGCCAGAGACGGCATAACCGAGCCTTTCGCGATCCAACGAGCCACGCTACCCGACGCAATCAGTGGCATTGATGTACTCGGACGGGCTCAAACTGGATCGGGAAAGACTTTGGCTTTTGGTTTGGCGATGCTCACCAAACTCGCTGGTCGTAAGGGAAAGCCAAACCAACCATTGGGATTGGTATTAGTCCCAACTAGAGAACTCGCCATGCAGGTAACCGATGCATTGACACCGCTGGCTCACACAGTTGATTTGGATGTACGCCTCATTGCTGGCGGCATGCCTTATGCAAAACAGATTGATGCACTTCGTCGTGGAGTCCAAATTCTGGTTTCAACCCCAGGACGACTAAGTGATTTAGTTGATCAAGGTCACGCAGACTTATCCAACATTCAAATAGTTGTGCTTGATGAGGCAGATCAAATGTGTGACATGGGCTTTATGCCCCAGATGGTAGAGATTCTAGATCTAGTGCCAACTAAAGGTCAAAGACTCTTGTTCAGCGCAACATTAGATGGCGATGTAGATCGACTTGTTTCTGCATACTTAAAGAACCCTGTCCTGCACGAGACTTCAGCGGTTGGTGCCAGTGTCACTACCATGGAGCACCACATTCTTGTGGTTGACCGCTCTGAAAAGGATGAAGTCCTAACCAGAATCGCTGCGCGCAACGGCAAGACGATTCTGTTTGTCCGAACACAAGCAGCTGCAGACAGAGTTGCAGGTGAGTTAGCAAACGCAGGTATTCCAGTTGGTGCATTGCACGGTGGCAAATCTCAAAATCTGAGAACGCGCACCATCAACGAATTTCGAGATGGCGTAACCGACGTTTTAGTCGCAACCGATGTGGCTGCGCGCGGTATTCATGTTGATGGAATATCGCTTGTGGTTCATGTAGATCCACCCGGCGATCCAAAAGATTACTTGCATCGCTCAGGTCGCACCGCTAGAGCTGGAGATGAAGGGAAGGTCGTTACGCTGATTGGACCTCGTCAACAACGAACAGTATTGGGCATGATGAGTCGCATTGGTGTTACTCCTGAGGTACAACGAGTCTCGGCCAATTCAAGAGAGTTAGTTGCCATTACTGGGGCGCAAGCTCCCTCTGGCAAGCCTTGGAAACTGCCAAAAAGTGCCCCTTCAGGCGGCGGTCGTCGTCAGGGCGGTGGGCAAAATCGGCGGAAATCTTCAGCTAGCGGCCCATCGAGGCGTCCCCGAAACGGTTAACTCTTTTACCCAGCCGTATGTTTACGCCTATTCTTGATGTCTGGGCGTAAGGGAGGAATCAATGAGCCAAAATGCACCACGAGGCATTGGCCGACTGTTCGGTGGCTCAACCGATTCTGATTCTGGGTCAACGCAAAATTTTGCTGAGCAACAGGAACTAATCGCAATACTCCAGAAGCAAATTTCGGATTTAGAAGCACAAATAACTCGACCGAGTTTTGTTGACATTAATGAAGATGACTTAAATAAGTATGTCGCTGAAGATGCCGCCGTAATTATTCGTGCTGCTCGTGAGCGTGCGGCAAAATTAATGGAACAAGCCTCCGAGACTTTAACAAATGCCGAGAATGATCGTGAGACATTAAAACAATCAGCTGAAGTAGAAGCCAGAAGGATTCGCGAAGCTGCAAATGTAGATGCCCGCAAACTGCGCGGCGAAGCAACGGCAACCTTAGAGGCAGCTCGCGAGCAAGCGAGTGCCGTGCTAGCCGCTGCTCAAGCTCAGGCTGATGCCACCATTTCAAGTTCAGATGGCCAGGTTGCTGCGATTATTGACGAAGCGACTGCCCAGGCAAATGCAACATTGGCCAAGGCCACTGAGATTCGAGATGCGTCAGCTTTGCAAGCACAGCTATTAAAGGAGCAAGTCGAACAAGAAACCACAGAACTTCGACAACGTACCGAAGCCGAAACTGTCGCGTTACGAGATGCGACCTTATCTGAAGTAGCCCATCTTCGACGACAAACTGAAAGCTATGTCGCAGAATTGCGCAGCAGTACCGAGCAGTGGTCAAACGAGTTGAAGGTTTCAGCCCAAGCTGAAGCTGCAGCAGTTATTGCTCGCGGGGAACAAGAGATTGCAGAATTACGCACGAGAACTGAAGCAGAGTTATCTCAATTGCGCGAGCGCACTGAGTCTTATGTGACGGAGTTGCGAACTCGTGTTGAGCGCGACACAAACGAGCTCCGAGACACAACAGTTCGTGAATCTGAAGAGTTGAGAAACCGAGTTCAGACCGAGGCCGAAACACTTTTGCAAACGGCTCAAGCCGAAGCCCAAAGGTTGGTTACCGAGGCAACGGCCTCGAGTCAATCAATGTTAGAAACGGCAAGTTCAGACAGTCGGGCTCTTGGCGAAGATGCGAATTCCCGAAGCCAAGAGATTTTGTCCCAGGCACAAGAACGAGCTCAGCAAATGATAGATGATGCTCAAAAGTCTTCGGCTGACTTAATGAGTAATGCAAACGCCTATCTGACAGATGCCCATCAAACGGTTGAGCAACTTTTGACTGAAGCAAAGTCCACCGCTCAACACTTGATGGATACTGCACGCGAGTCCGCAGCTCGTGAAGCCGCTGAACTCGTTGCCAATGCAACAAAACAGGCTCGAGCCATTCAACAGGCGGCGAATGAATATCGCGATCAGGCTCTGGCAGCCGTAAATAATCATCGAGATGTTTTGAACGAGCTATCAGAGCGGATATCTGCTTTGCGTGAACAGTGGGCACAGTCCCACATCGCGATTACCGAGCAAGTTGCCCGAGCGGGGTCACACTTTGCCCAAGCAGAAAATCGTGCGAATGAACTGAATGTCTCCTTGCAGGAGAAACGAGAAGAATTAACAAACTTAATGTCTGGAATTTCCGCTGGCATTCGCACCTTTGAAGAGCCAGAAAAGTCCTCAGACAATCAGCAATAATGGACTGATGTCTAAATCATTGAGTTCCGATTTACCCAAGTCTTTAGCGGTCGGGAGCATGGCAGGCTTGCTTGCTGGGCTATTCGGAATTGGCGGCGGCTTCATCATGTCTCCACTGTTTGTACTTTGGCTAAAACTGAATCAGAAGAAGGCAAACGCGTCATCATTGCTGGCAGTAGTGTTCATTAGCGCAGCCGCTCTTGCTGGATACATAAGCGCTGACCAGGTTTCGTGGCCTGCAGCCTTGCTAGTAACGACAGGCGCAGTGTTGGGCATGTTTTTCGGTGTTCGCATTTTCCAGCGCGTTTCAGCACAGGCCCTCACCTACCTTTTCGCTTGCCTACTGATTTTGGTCGCCGCCAGATTGTTGTGGTCTACTACACCGCACCAACTTTTCACTGGGGTAAGCGGACAGGTTGTCCTGGTTGTCATCGGAATATTGTCTGGCGCTCTAGCTGGGCTATTGGGCATCGGCGGTGGGATAGTGATAGTGCCCGCATTGATTATTTGCTCTGGAGTCTTGCCCGAGGTTGCACGAGGCTCGAGTTTGGTAGCAATCTGTGTTTCTGCGCTGATTGGCACATTTCTACACAACCGAAATAATCAAGTTGATTGGCAAATTGCAATTCCAGCAGGGATTTCAGGAATTCCCTCTGGGCTCCTTGGGGTCTATTTGAGCTTGAATATCTCTGAGCAGATTCTGATCCCGATGTTTTGCTTACTTTTAACTGCATTATCAATGCAACTCTTCTTCACTAATCGGGTCCGGTAGCCCATAAACCGTGGCAAGAGTCTACGCTTTGATTAGACCAACTAGATAGTGAGCAAGTATGAAGGTTTTTGTTCCCGCCGAAACACTAACCGGCGAAAAGCGAGTCGCCCTCGTGCCAGAGGCTGTTGCAAAATTAATCAAATTGGGACTTGAGGTCAGCATTGAAACGAATGCGGGACACTGGGCCGAAGCCGACGATTATCAGTATTCAAATGTTGGTGCAAAAGTAATTCCAACTTCTGCTGCGGCCGGCGAATTAGCCTCAGCCGATGTTGTGGCAACTGTTCGTCCCTTGGATCCTGCCCGAGTAGGCACACTTAAAGCAGATGCAATTACAGTTTCATTTCTGTCGCCAACAAACGATTTGGAGACAATCAAGGCTCTGAGTGCAGCGAAGGCCACAAGCCTGTCATTTGAACTTGTTCCGCGAATTTCACGAGCCCAGTCAATGGACGCCCTAACTTCACAAGCACTCTGCGCTGGTTATCGGTGCGTACTAATCGCGGCTGAAAAGTCATCTCGGTTTTTTCCAATGCTAATGACTGCTGCTGGTACCGTGCAGCCAACAAAAGTTCTTGTTCTCGGAGCAGGCGTCGCTGGACTTCAGGCAATGGCGACCGCTCGACGTCTGGGTGCAGTAGTGAGCGCTTACGATGTGCGAAGCTCAAGTGCCGATGAAGTTAAATCCATGGGTGCCACTTTCATTGATCTTGGACTCGATGCACTTGAAGGTTCGGGTGGTTATGCCCGTGAAATGGCGCAAGATCGAGCAGTAGCACAGCAAGAAGCCCTAAAGCCCCACGTTGCAGCAGCAGATGTGGTTATCACAACGGCTGCAGTGCCGGGTCGTCGCGCACCATTGCTCTTGACCAGTGAGATGGTTTCGGGCATGAAAGCGGGCTCCATAATTGTGGACTTAGCGGCTGAAACTGGTGGAAATGTCGAAGGCTCTGTTGCTGGTGAAGAGGTGCTGATTGCCGCAGTGGGCGGTCACGTAAAACTTATTGGTGGCAAAGATGTGCCGAGCCAACTAGCAGTGCATAGTAGCAAGTTGTACGCGCAGAACATAGTTTCACTACTTTCACTCATTACAAAAGATGGAGAGGTAGTGCCTGATTTATCTGACGAGGTCATCGCAGGCAGTGCATTGGTCTATGCAGGTGAAGTTCGAAACCCTGTTGCGCGTGAGCAATTAGGTTTACCAGCCTTAGCTGAAACTTTGGAAGGAAACTAATCGTGGATGCTATTTCGCTACTAACAATTTTCATTCTTAGCATTTTTGTCGGGATTGAGGTTGTCTCTAAGGTCTCCGCAGTCTTGCATACTCCGCTGATGTCGGGTGCAAACGCCATCCATGGTGTTGTACTAGTTGGTGCAATTTTGGTAACTGGCCAATCGGATAAATACAGTATCGGATTCTTTCTTGGTCTTGGGGCGATAATTCTGGCCGCGATAAACATGGTTGGCGGATTTGTTGTAACAGATCGGATGCTTGAAATGTTTAAACCTAAGCCTGCAAAAAAGGATGAGGCATAACTATGACCGCTACTTTTGTAAATTTTTCAGCCTCTACAACTACAGCGCAAGCGCCTGCCTGGGTTCGACTTGTTGAGCTAGGAGCGGCAGTCCTATTCATCTTGGCGCTTAAAGGTTTGTCATCACCTAAGTCGGCCCGGTTGGGAAACCTGCTCGGCGCATTGGGCGCAGGCGTAGCAACCGTTGTGATCTTCTTTTACGGCAACGAGTACTATGGCGACGGCTTAGATAACCTCATCGACAACTTACCGTTCATTCTTGCGGCGATTGTTCTGGGTTCAATTATTGGTTGGATTGCTGCAAAGCGCGTACAAATGACACAAATGCCACAGATGGTTGCGTTATTTAACGGCGTTGGCGGTGGAGCTGCGGCTGTTGTTTCAGTAGTTGAGTTTTCTGCGCCGACTGCAAGTGAGTCAAAAGCCGCATTGGCTGCAACCGTATTCACGGTCTTAGTTGGTGCGGTTTCCTTTTCGGGCTCAATCCTGACCTTCATGAAACTCCAGGAACTAATGACTTCTCGTCCAGTAGTTTTGCCAGCCGGTCGCTACCTAACTTCACTTGCTGGACTTGGGACTGTCGGGACTGCAGTGCTATTGGTAGCAGGTCCAGCGAACAATTTGCTTTACCTGTTACTCGGTCTGTCACTTTTGATGGGAATATTGTTAGTACTGCCAGTTGGTGGAGCAGATGTGCCAATCGTGATTTCTCTTTTAAACGCTTTCACCGGATTGTCAGTAGCAGCTTCGGGCTATGTACTTGGAAACACCTTGCTGATTGTGGCTGGCACATTAGTTGGCGCATCAGGAACTTTGCTCACCCGAATGATGGCAGCAGCGATGGGTCGCCCTTTAACCAACACTTTGTTCGGTGCCTTCACAGCTAAGGCAGCAGCCACAGCTGGGGCAACCGAAGACCGTCCAGTCAAATCTGCTTCGCCAGATGATGTCGCAATCATGCTCAGTTACGCGCGAAAAGTTATCATCGTGCCTGGCTATGGACTAGCTGTTGCCCAAGCACAAAACACTATTCGTGAACTAGTCGAACTACTGAGTGCTAAAGGCATTCATGTCGACTATGCGATTCATCCAGTAGCAGGTCGCATGCCAGGACACATGAATGTACTGCTGGCCGAGGCCAATGTTCCTTATGATCAACTGAAGGAAATGGATGAAATTAATCCAGAGTTCGCCGAAGCCGATGTTGCCTTAGTTGTTGGCGCAAATGACGTCGTCAACCCAGCTGCTCGTGATGATAAGACAGCACCTATTTATGGCATGCCAATCCTAAATGTAGATCAGGCCGGTCAAGTCGTTTTCTTGAAGCGTTCAATGCGCCCCGGATTCGCTGGAATTGAAAATGAATTGTTGTTTGACCCAAAGACTTCGCTACTTTTCGGTGATGCCAAGGAGTCGTTAACTAAAGTTGTTAGTGCCGTTAAAGGTTTGTAACTAGACGATTGCCTGAAGCCGTTACGATATGGCGGTGCCGGTGGGATTTGAACCCACGGAGGGCGTTAACCCTCACACGCTTTCGAGGCGTGCTCCTTTGGCCGCTCGGACACGACACCGTCGCCTAGATTACCTGCAAATCAAAGAAAAGAATAAATCACGGTGCAACTTGTCGGGCTCTGGCAAAGAAGTCACCCAGCACTTGGGCAGATTCTTGGGCCAAAATTCCTGAAATTACCTCTGGCCGATGGGGCAGTCTACGATCTCGGACCAAATCCCAAAGTGAACCTACAGCACCAGCTTTTTCATCAAATGCGCCAAATACTAAACGTGCAATACGCGACTGGACGATCGCTCCCGCACACATAGTGCACGGTTCTAGCGTGACTACGAGCGTGCAGCCATCTAGCCGCCACGAGCCGATATTTTGCGCCGCCTGAGTCAAGGCAATAACTTCAGCGTGGCCTAAGGGGTTATGGCTTTTCTCCCGATCGTTATGCCCGCGGCCAATGACGTTTCCATCTGCAGCGATTACAACTGCTCCGATGGGAACCTCACCTAAATCTGAAGCTAAATTTGCCTGCTCCAGTGCAAAATTCATCAGCAATTCAAGGTCTTTGGCCATACCTTGATTGTGGCAGACGAATTAACCAATTGGCTAGCGAACTTGCTAGCATAGGAGCCAGGTCAAGAGCGATAACGACAAGTACCGGCTAGTTATCCGACAACCCTTGCAGACCGCGATGGGGTGCCCCGGTGGAAAGACCAGGCCACGAAAGTGGCAAGCGCGGGTCCACATGGGCCCAACTTGGGCCAGCAACCGCTGTTGCTCAAGCACGGACAACATCAAGGAGAACAGCGTGAAAATCGCAACTCGTATTACAGCAACACTGTCAGCAGTAACGCTTGTAGCAGTGCTCACATCGTGTGCATCAAAGAGCACCGGTGCAATTTCATCGGACTGCACAAAAGAAGGGCTAACCACATTCAGTGCAGGAAAGTTAACCATTGCAACTGGCAATCCGGCTTATTACCCATGGGTAATTGACGACAAGCCCGAATCCGGTGACGGGTTCGAGCCAGCAGTCGCTTATGCAGTCGCTGACAAGTTAGGTTTTGAAAAATCTGATGTCCAGTGGGTTCGCACAACATTTGATGGGGCGATTACACCAGGTGATAAGAACTTTGACTTCAACTTGCAGCAATTCTCAATTACCGATGAGCGCAAGAAGGCCGTCGATTTCTCAAGTGCTTACTACACAGCACCACAAGCAATCGTTTCTTACAAAGGAAGCCCGATTTCAGGTAAGACCGGCATCGCTGACCTAGCCAGTGCCAAGTTAGGTGCAGCAGTAGGAACCACTTCACTGCAGGCAATCAATGATGTCATCAAGCCAACAACTCAAGCGCGCGTTTTCAATGACAACGCAGCAGCAGTCACCGCACTCAAAAATAAGCAGATTGATGGAATCGTCGTTGATCTTCCTACCGCTTTCTATTTGTCAGCGGTTGAAGTTCCAGATGGCATCATTGTAGGTCAATTGCCATCAAGTGGAACAGGCGATGAATTCGGATTACTTCTTGCCAAAGGAAGCCCGATTACCAGCTGTGTTTCCCAAGCCGTAGACGCAATAAAGAAAGATGGAACTTTAGCGAAGATTACCGATACCTGGTTAGGCACCGATGCTGGTGCTCCAGTTCTGAAGTAATTGTCTAAATAAACATCATGACCAATCCCGATAGCCCGATTCGCCGAGAGCCGGATCGGGCTATCGCATGGTCACCGAGTGTCCGCGAACAAGAGCGCGCCAAGATACGCAAAGACGAGTTGCATAAGCGAATTGCAATATCAGTTAGTTCCAGTGCATTAGTTCTTGCAGTTATCGTGGCGGTTCTAATCAATTCGCCTGGCTGGGATGTGGTTAAGCAGACATTCTTTGACCTCAGGTATGGACAAACCGTAGTCGATGTAGTTGCTAAAGGTTTATTACTCAACATTGAGTTAACGGTCATAGCCTCTGTGGCAATTGGCGCACTCTCTCTGGCCCTTGCCTTGGCTAGGACCACTCGCTCTGCTTCGCTAACCCCGATTCGGTTTCTTGCTACCGCTTATGTAGATATTTTCCGAGGCGTGCCCCTGATTCTGGTTATCCTGCTTGTGGGATTCGGTGTGCCGGCACTTCGCCTTCAGGGCGTAACTTCAAATGTCTTTATTTTGGGAACAGTTGCAATTGTTCTCACTTACTCAGCATATGTAGCCGAAGTTATCCGAAGTGGGATTTTGTCGGTTCATCCGAGCCAACGCGCTGCGGCTAGGTCTTTGGGCTTAACTCACAACCAGACAATGCGTTACGTTGTGTTACCACAGGCACTTAGGCGTGTAGTCCCGCCAATCTTGAATGACTTCATTTCGTTATTGAAAGATACCGGCTTAGTGTCAATTCTCGGTGTAATCG
This sequence comes from Actinomycetota bacterium, assembly GCA_009923495.1. Taxonomy (NCBI): domain Bacteria; kingdom Bacillati; phylum Actinomycetota; species Actinomycetota bacterium. The sequence continues at coordinate 12,731 of RFTJ01000004.1, read as the reverse complement.
ATGCGGTGAGAGCCGCTCAGATTGAAAGTTCACGCACATTTAATTACACACCGTATGTCATTGCTGCAATTCTGTTTCTGATAATCACGATTCCGTTGACCCGGTACACAGATTATGTCTTATTAAAATCCATCGAAAAGCAGAATTCGCAAGGTGCGGCATGAATGTTTTAGAACTAATTAATCTTCGAAAGAGTTTTGATTCAGAAGTCGTCCTATCGGATGTATCACTTACGGTGCCAGAACATACCGCAACAGTCTTAATTGGCGCTTCAGGCTCAGGAAAATCTACACTGCTGAGATGTGTGAACTTGCTAGACAGCATCGATGATGGGCAAATCATTTTGGATGGCGAAGAAATTTCAGACCCGCTAGTCGATGCCGACTTGGTTAGGCGCAAGCTGGGCATGGTGTTTCAATCATTCAACTTATTTCCGCATAAAACAGTATTAGAGAACATCACACTAGCCCCAATCAAAGTTCATGGACTAGAAGCTGATAAAGCTATTGACCAGGCACTCACCTTGCTCAGACGTTTTGATTTGGCCGATAAGGCGGATCAATATCCAGATCGGTTAAGCGGAGGACAGCAGCAGCGAGTTGCAATAATCAGATCATTGGCTGTTAAGCCTCGACTGCTGTTGTTAGACGAAGTTACTTCTGCTCTTGATCCCGTATTAGTTAATGAGGTGCTATCCATCATCCGCGATTTAAAAACCGATGGCATGACAATGGTGCTGGCAACTCATGAGATGAGTTTTGCTACCCAAGTCGCCGATGAAGTGTGTTTTCTAGAAAACGGAATGATTGTTGAACGGGGTCCAGCCGAACAAGTAATTAATGCCCCTAAGGAAAATTCAACTAAAGATTTTCTGCGTCGCGTACACGAGGCTGGCCGACTCTAGTCGGTAATTTCGAATATCCGAGCATGTAGCGATGTGCGACCTTGAAGCGCTGCTCTGACCGCACGATGCAGCCCAGTCTCCAGGTAGAGTTCACCACGATAGCGCACCACTCGAGCAAAAAGGTCACCGAAGAACGTTGAATCTGTTGCGAGTAATTCGTGTAAATCAAGGGTGCTCTTGATAGTCGAAAGCTCATCCAACCGAATCTGCCGCGGTGCTAATTCGCCCCACTGTTCATTGGTTAATTCGGGCATTGGATAAGGCCGCGAATCTAGTACCGATTTGAAAATCACCCTTACAGAATAGGCAGATTTACAGGCAAAAGAGGAGATTGCACTCATTTGTGAACCTGTGCCGTGTTTCCCCTTTAGCAGAACTTCTTGCCTGACTTAGCGCGATGACCTATTTAAGTAGTACCGTAAAGAGTCACGACACTTTTAGGACTAAACAAAAACGATGAAATTTAAGAACCTTCTCCGCTCGCCTTTTCTTTGGGTTTTCCTGGCTGTAACAGCACTTCTCATTGGGAGCAATACCTTATCTGGATCTGATACCGCTAAAAAGGTTGACACTTGGAAGGTGATTGCCGACATTACCGATGGTCGAGCCAAATCAGCGGTACTCGTTGACAAAGATCAGACGGTCACACTAACGCTTACGGATGGCTCAAAAGAAGTAGCTAGTTTTATCCAAGGCCAAGGGACTGACCTAGTTGATTTACTTAAAAAGCAGGCACTACCTGGCGGTTTTAATGTTGTAGTTCCCCATGAATCATTTTGGGTCAGCCTCGCTGTCTCAATCATTCCGTTAATTTTGATTATGCTCCTGCTATTTTTCTTCATCGGACAGATGCAAGGCGGTGGCCGGGTCATGCAGTTTGCCAAATCAAAGGCAAAACTGGTTAACAAAGACATGCCGCAAACAACCTTCGCAGATGTCGCCGGTGCTGACGAAGCAGTAGAAGAACTAGTGGAGATCAAAGACTTCCTTGCCCAGCCAGCAAAATTCTTATCAGTTGGGGCAAAAATCCCGAAAGGGGTTCTCCTCTACGGACCGCCAGGAACTGGCAAAACCCTATTGGCTCGGGCGGTAGCCGGCGAAGCGGGAGTCCCATTCTTTTCTATTTCAGGTTCTGATTTTGTCGAAATGTTTGTTGGTGTTGGTGCAAGCAGAGTTCGCGATCTATTTAATCAGGCAAAAGAGAATGCACCAGCAATTATCTTCATTGACGAGATCGATGCCGTTGGACGTCAGCGTGGCGCTGGCTTAGGCGGTGGACATGACGAACGTGAGCAGACGTTAAACCAGATGCTGGTCGAGATGGACGGCTTCGATGTCAATTCAGGTGTAATTCTGATTGCAGCAACAAACCGTCCAGATATCCTTGATCCGGCACTACTTCGGCCTGGTCGGTTTGATCGCCAGATTGCTGTTGATGTTCCAGACCTATTGGGTCGACGCGATATTTTGGCGGTACATGCCAAGGGCAAACCGCTTGCACCTGAAGTTGACTTAGCTGCTGTTGCTCGTCGGACTCCTGGATTTACCGGTGCTGATTTAGCAAATGTCTTGAACGAGGCTGCACTACTAACGGCACGATTGAACGAGACCTTGATTACTGATTCCATATTGGATGAAGCCATTGATCGTGTAATTGGTGGACCACAAAAACGCACTCGAGTAATGAATGATAAAGAGCGACTTATTACCGCCTATCACGAAGGTGGACATGCTTTAGTTGCAGCGGCACTACCTAACACTGATCCCGTTCACAAAATCACGATTATGCCTCGCGGTCGAGCCCTTGGATACACGATGGTGTTACCAGAAGAAGAAAAATACTCAACTACGCGTAGCGAAATGTTAAACCAATTGGCATACATGCTAGGTGGTCGGGCAGCCGAGGAAATGATATTCCATGACCCAACAACCGGGGCAAGTAATGACATCGAGAAGGCAACCACAGTGGCCCGCAAAATGGTTACCCAATTCGGAATGACAGAGCGCCTTGGCGCAGTTCGCTACGGGAGCGAGTCATCCGAAGTCTTCATGGGTCGCGACATGGGCCATGCCCGCGATTACTCAGAAGAAGTCGCGGCTGCCATCGATGAAGAGGTTCGAACATTCATCGACATCGCACACCATGAGGCATTCGAAATTCTCCAAGAAAATCGCGAGGTACTAGATGCGCTCGTCCTCGAATTGTTGGATAAAGAGACCTTGAATCGCGAAGAGGTTGAGCGAATTTTTGCTCCATTAAAGCGGCGGCCAGAACGCCCAGCATGGACTGGTTCAGCGCGTCGGTTGCCTAGTAGTCAACCTCCAGTTTCAATGAAACCAAACCAAGATTCTGCTGGTGAAGCGTGAGTGTCGATCCAATCGAACAGCTGACTGAGCCACCAGCAATCGCACCTTTTGATGCCGCTCGGGTTGAAGCGGCTATTCGTGAATTGCTCGTGGCCATTGGCGAAAACCCCGATCGTGAAGGCTTAGCGCAAACACCTGCTCGAGTTGCCCGATCGTATGCTGAAATATTCGAAGGTCTACATTCCCGAGCTGAAGATGTGCTCACGACAACTTTTGCATTAGGACACGAGGAGCTAGTTGTTGTAAAAGATATTGCTCTTTATTCGGTTTGTGAACATCATTTGGTCCCGTTTCATGGCATGGCACATGTTGGATACATTCCAGGTGAAGATGGGCGAATCACCGGACTATCCAAAATTGCCAGATTAGTAGAGCTTTATGCGCGGCGCCCGCAGGTGCAGGAGCGACTGACTACGCAGATTGCCGATGCATTGGTCCGCATACTTAAACCGGCTGGTGTCATCGTAGTAATTCAATGCGAACACTTATGTATGTCGATGCGCGGGATTCGCAAGCCTGGCGCAATGACGCTAACTTCTGCAGTACGCGGTCAGTTAAGGGACGCAGCAACCCGCAATGAAGCGATGTCACTAATAAACGGACATTAGCATGCGTAGACATCCTGCTGGATTACCGGAAACTTTGACGGCAATTAATCGCACACTCGTAATGGGTGTCATCAATGTAACGTCAGACTCATTCAGTGATGGCGGGAAGTTTGCATCTGTAGATTCAGCAATCAAGCACGCGCACTACTTGACAGACTCAGGTGCTGATTTGGTCGATGTTGGTGGTGAATCAACTCGACCAGGTGCACAAAGAGTTTCACTTGACGAAGAGTTGTCACGAGTAATGCCGGTGGTCACAAAACTTGTTTCAGATGGAATCGTTGTCAGTGTCGACACAATGCGAGCAGAGGTTGCAAAACAAGCAATAGCTGCAGGCGTACACCTAATCAATGACGTTAGCGGTGGCTTGGCAGATTCCGGAATGTTTTCAGTAATTGCTCAATCCGAGGTGCCTTACATAATGATGCACTGGCGAGCACACTCAGCCGAGATGATGGAAAAGTCTCATTACTTCGATGTAGTAAATGATGTTACTGCCGAACTTTTGAGTCAGGTGAATAAGGCACTCAGCGCTGGCATAGCGTCTGAGCATATTGTGCTTGATCCTGGATTAGGATTCGCTAAGTTGCCCGAACAAAACTGGCCCTTGCTGTCACGAATTAACGAACTACAGGAATTAGGATATCCGATTTTGATTGGCGCATCACGCAAACGGTTTCTCGGGGAGTTGCTGGCACAGGGAGACAAACCTAGAGATGTACTCGACCGTGAGGCAGCAACCATCGCGGTAAGTGCACTAATGGCGCATGCTGATGTATGGGCCCTAAGAGTTCATGATTGCCGCACTACTAGAGACGCCGTAGCAGTCGTCGAACAGCTAAGGAGAAGTTGATGGCGGACACCATCAAAATTTCAGGAATCAGAGCCTTTGGATATCACGGAGTTTTGGCACATGAGCGCAATCAGGGTCAAGAATTCAGTGTTGACGTAGAAGTAACCACAGATTTCTCAAAAGCGGTTATTAACGATGCCCTTGGAGAAACAATAAATTACGCGCTAATTGCCGATGTTGTTTATGCAGCAATTACTGGCAGCCCAGTCAACTTAATCGAAACACTTGCAGATTTAATTGCTCAGAAAATTGTGTCAATGCCAGGAGTTCAGTCAGTCGAAGTCATTGTTCATAAACCATTTGCACCGATTGAAGTCCCATTCACTGATGTATCGGTTACTCGGAGACTTCCCTGATGAAGGTTGTGCTCTCGCTAGGGTCAAACCAAGGCGACCGAATAGCAAACTTGAGTTTTGCAATCGAACAGTTGCGCCAAAATGTGGGAGAGGTATTCGGGGTTTCATCCGTTTATGAAACAGAACCAGTTGGCGAAGTAGCACAAGATGACTTTCTCAACATGGTTGCCGTAGTAGAAACTCCACTCACTGCGCAGCAGGTGTTGGCAGAAACTCAACAGATCGAATTAGCTGCTGGTCGAGTGAGAGAACTGCGCTGGGGTCCCAGAACACTTGATATCGACATAGTAGACATCGAAAACCAGCAAGTAGATAGCGAAAACTTAACAGTGCCACACCCGCTGGCGAGCAAACGTGCCTTCGTCTTGATTCCATTACAGGAAGTTCTACCAGACTGGATCCTTGGTGGAAGCGAGCCAGTAGCGGTACTACTATCAGCCTTAGCGAATCAAAGGGTACTGAGATTCGAAGCACTAGATTTTGACTTGAGCCAGCATGAAACTTGATAGAACGCGACCTAGTTTTCTTGTCGCACTTGCTGTTTTAGCCAGTGCCTTGGGTTGGTCAATCGGACGCCTTTGGCCACATTGGTTTATGGTCCAACTTTCTGTGCCCTGGATAAATGCAGTCACAATGTGGTTTCTCGCTATCACCTTGCTTGCGTGGACTCTGATTGCTCGACCTAAGCTGCAGCGAAAAAAGATTGGCCCGCGCCTGCCGCCGATTGTCGCTGCTCGAACTGCGGCTCTTGCCATGTCAACTTCTCGGGTCGGATCCTTGGTATTCGGTTTTTATACTGGCCTGCTAATTCTCAATCTTGGTCTTACTCGAACCTCCGAGGTTGGTTATCGAATTTCGATTATCGGATTAATTTTGGTGGCAGCAGCGATTCTGGTTATTACCGCATTGTGGCTGGAGAGAATGTGTGAAGTTAATGATAAAAACGCCGACGGCCCAGATCAGGTAACAGTTTAAACATTTCGGAAAAATGCTCGCGCATCAATTCCGTTAGGCTGACGATTCATCAGTTCAGCACTTCCGCCACTGGCCAACATCAACCGCTCCACAATAGCTAAGCCAAGTCCACTTCCATGCTCATCGCTTTTCGCTCGCCAGAATCGATTGAACGCCTTGTCTAGACCTTCTTCACTTAATCCGGGTCCATCATCTATTACATGAAGTGCCGAAAAATCTTCACCAGAAACAACCTGAATGACTATCCGTGAGCCAGGCCTTGAAACATGTAGTGCGTTATCTATGTAGTTATCTACTACCTGTTCAATTACTCCAGGCAAGGCGACAATCCGAGCAGTATCTGGAACCTCAATGTCAAGCTGTACACCGGAGTCACTGGCCAATGCCTGCCATTGAGCAGAATGAGTCTTGACAACTTGGGCTAGATCAAACATTTCGAGACTCCCGGTGGACCGACTTTCCACCCGGCTGAGCATTAAGAGCCCTTCAACAATTTGCTGCAATCTACCAGTTTCAACAAGTGCAGCATCTATGCGCTCTGAAACTTCGGATGAATCGTCACTGACAAGTGATTGCGCGCGCTCCAAGCGAAGTTGCAATGCAGTAAGAGGGGTTCGCAGTTGATGAGATGCGTCGCTTGCAAAATCACGCTGTTGAGCGATAAGCAGGGAGATTCTTTCGGCCATTGAATTGAAGCTTTCCGATAGCGTTCGAATTTCAGAAGCGCCGTGATTTGTATCTGCGCGCACGCCGTAATTTCCAGCAGCAAATTCTTCTGTGACAGTTTTCAGATCGTCAAGCCGCTTAGTAATACTCGAAGCCAGCAGTAATGCCAACAAAATTGCGAGCAAGATCGTCACTCCCGCAACCGATCCCAAAATGCGTAATCGTGAGTTAACAATTTGGTCTACAGTCTGCGCTGGGAAGGTTATTCGAACAGAGCCGAATACCTCATTTCCCTTTATTACTGGAACAGAAACATAGAGCAGCTCATAATTTAAGGTGTTCGAAAATCTTCGACCAGATGCAACTGTTCCACTCAATGCTTGTGAAATCTCTGGCCGAGCGCTAAAGTCGTCACCTTTTGAGATACTTGGGTCGGTCGAAGCAATAACCAGTCCACTGCCATCTGTGACAATTACTACTGCATTACTTTGTGCTACATACTTTTGAATAGATCGCTCTAGATCAAGTTGATGCTTCCTGCTCGGCTCTTCGATAGCCTCATGGGCGTTACCAACAATGATGAAGCTATCTCGCTCAAGGCCAGTAACGAGTCGATCATTTTCAACATTGCGCAGGTACGAGGCTAGTGGCACATCGTGTACCAACAAAACACCAACACTTAGTCCAACTAAGGCTGCTAGCATTCGCCGTTTCATGATGAAGGAATCGAAATCCGAAAGCCAACACCTCGAACTGCTTCAATCCAATCTTGGTGTCCAAGTTTTTTACGAAGTGAAGCGATGTGTGCATCTACGGTTTTAGTGGTTTGATACCAGTCGGTATCCCACACATCTCGCATGATGTCATTGCGTCGGCGAACTGCACCCGGGTCAGAACACAGAAAAACTAATAGGTCAAATTCTTTTGAGGTTAAAGTAACTTCTACATTGTCAACATAAACCCGCTGGCTACGAGTATCAATTTTAAGAGCCCCGATAACTTTTTCGGTGGCTGCGGCTTCAACTTCTGGCAGACTCGTTCGGCGACTAACCGCTCGAATTCTTGCAACAAGTTCTCGAGTGCCGAATGGTTTGACTAGATAATCGTCTGCACCAAATTCAAGGGCCAAGACTCGATCTACTTCTTCACTGCGAGCACTGAGGATGATTATTGGTGTGCTACTTTCAAGTCGAATAGTTCGGCAAACTTGCTGACCGTCTATGTCTGGCAAACCGAGGTCAAGCAGAATCATGTCAGCAACACCAGATTTTGCTTCAGCAATCCCAGCCTTTCCGGTTGCTACATGTTGGACAACAAAGTTTTCGTGCTCCAAGCTGTCTTTAACACTGGATGCTACCGAAGGGTCATCTTCAATCAGCAGAATGTTCACACTGCAATTCTGTCGGTTTTTATGGAAATAAACAGTCCCCAAACCCAATTTGGATGTTTTTTGGATTTCCCGGATATGAGACCTAGCAAATGACTGGGTACGGTAGAGACATGAGCGCAAAGCTGATCTCGATTTTTACCGTTGCTGGCGTTGTGGCTGCGGGATCTTCTGCTTTTGCCATCAATTCACAGGCGCTAAAAAAGCACTCCGTTGAGCGAGTAGTCGTCACTACAGATGAGTTAAATCGCGATGCTTTACTACCAAGTTCCAAGAAAATTGCACCAGGTCTGGATTCTGGTGGCAATTCGGATACTGGACTGCCACCGGTGGAAGGTAGTCAAGGATCGACGAATTCCGATGAATCAAATGTCAATCCCATGGATAGTTCTGCGGATACATCAGATCCAAACCCAGACAATCCAAACCCAGCAGCACCTACCGAGACTGCAGCCCCAAGCCTGCCAATCGTTCCGCCAGATTACAAACCAAGCAAAGACGATGAAGACGACGACAAATACGAGAATCATGACTCTGAAGATGAACATGATGACGAAGATGAAGATTGGGAAGACGACGACTAATTACTAGCTACTAGTTAGTTGGATCGGTTGGAAATTCTAATGACGCAAAACATTGCAGCCACTCACAAGCCACCAGTAAAGTGGCGAGTTAATGTCGCAACCCTGATAGCGGGTCTAGGCTTCGGCGCAGTACTAGGTAGTTCGCTAGTAACGGTTTTGCCAAATGTGGGAGGTGCTGGTGGCGTAGCAAATGCGATTGGTAGCACTGCTGCCATGACTGGGACCTATCTTTGCTTGATGCTAATGGTTCTTATATCGCGCATAGCCTGGCTAGAACGTGAAGCAGGGCATGATCGCATGATTCTGTGGCACCGAACAATAGCGCCGTATTCATTAGTCCTGATTGCAGTCCATGTCTTATTTACCACCATCGGATATGCGCAGTCATCAGGAAAGGGAGTTCTCTATCAGCTTTGGCTTTTGGTTACTACATACGGCTGGATGCTTCCAGCAGCTGTTGCATTTGTGTTAATGGTTGGCTTGGGATTTGCCTCGCACCGAATTGCTAGAAGGCGAATGAAATATGAGACTTGGTGGACATCTCATCTCTACTTTTACATCGCAATTGCATTGGCGTTTGGTCATCAAATCAATACGAGTTTACTTTTTATCGCGCACCCTCTGTTAAAAACCTTTTGGATTGCCCTCTACATTGCAGTGGCTGTACTGATAGCCGTGAGTAGGGTTTTCATTCCTCTCTGGCTTTCACTTCAAAGTGGGCTGAAGGTAGAGCGAGTAGTTGCAGAAAGTTCCGATGTGGCTAGTGTCTATATTTCCGGCCGCAACTTAGGCCGTTTCAACGCAAGCGGCGGACAATTTTTTCAATGGCGATTTATGACTCGGACTTGGTGGTGGCAGGCCCATCCGTATTCATTAAGTATGAAGCCAACTGCAAATCAGTTACGAATTACAGTAAAACATCTAGGCGACCAATCTTCTAGTTTGCTAATTGATTTGAAGCCTGGAACTCGAGTCATAGCCGAAGGGCCTTATGGAGTTTTCACGGCAAAGCAGCGATATACGAATGCCGTCACTGCTTTTGCCGCTGGCATCGGTGTAACTCCGATAAGGGCAATGATTGAAGATTTGCCTCATTCGGTAAACACAACCTTCATTTACCGAGTGTCCGAATTACAAAACGCCCCACTTAAAACAGAACTTGATGTGCTGGCGAAACAAAAAGGCTGGAACCTGGTTTACCTAGAAGGCAATCGGGAACAACATCCGATGACGGTCGCATACATGTCGGCATTCGCACCAGCATTGCTCGAAAGCGACATCTATGTCTGCGGTCCAAATGGATTTATGGATTCCGTTATCAAGATGGTGGTCAATGCAGGAGTACCAGAAAAGCGCATACACCACGAATCATTTGCATTCTAGGAAGGGAGGGTAGATGAAGAGATCATTTTTCGTAACGGTAGGAACCATTGCTGGCCTTACCGCAACCCTTCGTTACACGCCAAATAATCCATTACTAAACTCCGGAACTGATTTGGCGCTTGGCAAACCAATTCCACTTGATTCAGGAAGTAGCCAAACACCAGATACTCAGGTGACACCAAAAGTGCCTCGGGTAACTGCATCAAAAGCATCTACGCCGACACCAACCGCAACTAGGGTGCCAAAAACTACAGCAACACCTACATCAACTAAGCAAACTGATAAGCCAAAGCCAAAGCCAACTAAGCCAACTCCTCCCAAACCCAGTCCAGAGGTTACTAGGACGCCAACCACTACCCCTACCCCAACCATCACGACCGATCAAACCTTCACTGGGACTGGGTTTTGGGCGAGAGGATATGGCGTTGTTCAAGTAAAAATAACGGTCAAGGATGGCCAAATGACTGCCATTACTCCATTGCAGTTTCCAACTGGTGGCGATTCCTCAAGAATCTCTGGTTACTCAATCCCAAAACTGGTGCAGGCTGCCCTTACTAATCAAACATCAAGTGTCGCCACCATAAGTGGTGCCTCATTCACTTCAGATGCCTTTAGAAAGTCGCTAGCTAGTGCGATGACAAATGCTGGACTCTAGAAGCTAATGAATTCAACTTTCCAGGTCGGTTCAACCGATGACGGCTGGCAAAAAGCTATTCATCTCGAGGAAGTCTGGGGGACAGTTGTAGTCCTTGAGGCCCGCGCTGAACTGCTGCCAATTAATGCCGAAACAGTTATGCAAGAGGCCAGTGCGTTTTTACATCAGGTTGACGACTGGTTTTCTACCTATCGGGTTGACACTCCGATTAGCGCATTAAGAATGGGCTTTGCCGACTTAGTGCAGATGCCTGAAGTTGTTGCACAAGTACTTGAGCAGTGTGAGCAAATCAAGAAACTCACCGATGGCGTTTTCGACCCTTGGGCAGTGCCAGGCGGTGTAGATCCATCAGGGTATGTAAAGGGATGGGCAGCTGATGTCGCCGCTGACTTTTTAGTGGATGGCGGACTATTAAATGTTAATGTCAATGCGGCTGGAGACGTGAGCTGTCGGGGCTTTCAAGCACCCGGTGAACCTTGGCTAGTAGGTATTCAGGATCCATTTAATAAGGATGGGATCTTGGCTATGGCAGCAATATTTAACTCAGCTATCGCCACATCTGGTGAGTATGAACGCGGAAAGCACATAATTAATCCATCGACTAGAAATCGTGACTTAGCTTTAATTTCAGCCACTGTAATTGGACCTGACGGCGGACTAGCCGATGCCTTGGCAACAGCACTGCTGATTGAAGGGACTGACGGAGCCCGCTGGTTTGAGCAACTTCCTGATTGGTCTGCATTACTGATAGATACCGAGAATGCATTTACATTTGGGCCGGCATTCAAGACCGAAGAAGGTTAAGTACGCCCATCTTCTTTATTGAGATTAGTTAGATGCTCGTTGTATCGAGCTAGTTCAGCATCATTATCTCGATCAGCCGCTCGATCTTTTTGTTTCGCCACGCGAGCATCTGCACGGGACCATTGCACTGCAACAGTTAATAACAAAATAAACATTGGAATTTCACCAATCGCCCAAGCGATGCCGCCACCGTTATGTGTTTCAACTAGCGCATCTTTTATCCATGGCGGTTGCACCTGCGAGTACCACTGAACTCCGATCGGATTTCCAGATTGCATAATTGCTAAGGCAAAGAATGCGTGGACTGACAGCGAGACTAAAACCAGCAACAGTTTTGCCCAGTAAGGGAGTTTTCGTGGTGCTGGGTCAACACCGATTACGAGAAATGAAAAAAGAATTCCTGTAATCAAGAAATGCATTTCCATAGCAATGTGACCAACGTGACTGCTCATCAAGGCTGAGAAGATACTTGTGAAGTATGTTCCGTATAAACTCGCCGTGAATATAAACAGAACGAGCAGTGGATTGGTTACCAACCTCGAATATCTACTGTGTAGTAATGAGATAATCCAAAATCTGGCAGATCGGTTTTCGTCTTGAGTATTTGTTGGCAATACTCGCAGTGCCAAAGTAATTGGAGCGCTGAGCACTAGAAATATCGGCACAATCATAGCCAGAACCATGTGTTGAATCATGTGTGCGCTAAAGGCGACCATTGCATATTTCGCAATGCCAGCACAGGTAACCCAAATCAGCATTGCGATGCCAGCAAAAAAAGAAATCGTGCGAAGCGCAGGCCAGTAAATCTTTGCCACTTTTAAAGTAGCGATCCCACGAACATAAAGCGCACTAGCCACAAGTGCCAAAGTCAGTATTAGCCAGTCTGGATGCCAGCCAAAAAAGTAATTTTGAAAATTTGGCGGTGGCGGAAAATTGAAGCCGAGCAAATCCTCAGCTGCGCTATTTCCAGTTCTACCAATCCGAGTTGGCGCAGTAAATTGCAGAGCAACGCCAACTCCAACCGCCAAGCCCATCATCACTAGTTCCCAGAGCACGAAATGGCTTGCTCGACGCTTTTCGACCAGTGACTTGCGGACATTAATTGCTGTGTACGAGATGAGGCCGAAAAGGATAATTTTTGCAAGCACCAACAAGCCGTAACCTGTTGTTAGTAAATCAGAGATTGAAC